>CAZGPZ010000001.1:0-62077 GCA_964527385.1 uncultured Candidatus Saccharibacteria bacterium
TACTTCGCTACAAGCTCCGTGCTTCAGTGTTTCGTTTTTGTAGAACAAAACCGTTTACTTAAGCTGCTGTTAGCTCGCCGCTGTCTCCAAGCGACTTGAGCGCGCGCTGGCCCACTGACCGTGGTGAAATAGAACGCGCACCCCAGTACCCATCGTCGTCGTACCGTATCCAATCAGGCAGGTCATCCTCATCGTACAAGTCCGATCCATTAATTGACCGGTCGGGCCAAACGTTGTCATATTCGTTCAGCGTGGGAACATCCTTGTAATAGTAGTTGCCGGCATCGTCGACTCCGACGTAGCGGTCCCTATCGTAGTAGTAAGGTTCCCATTCCTCTGGGATATACCCGCGATCATATACGTACCCTATTCTATCGTTGTAGTCAGCCATTTCTGCTGTCCTCCTAAGAGGCCAACGAATGCCGGCAAGATGTCCAACCTCTACGGTTTACGCCTTTGTAGCAACAATGTCAACTATATTTCAAAGCATTAGTATTAATGAAGCTCAACTTTCTTCCGGGATCAATAATAGGTTCGTGCCGGACGTGATGGTTGCTCTCAGCATACTAATATGTTATAATACAATTATGGATCCTTCTCATTCTGGAGATGGTACGAAGCAGCCTCTAGAAGTGCTTACTGGCGAGCGAACCACGTCCCAAACAGCAAACGACCTCGATAATGGTCCCTATGCCTTTTGGGGGCTCAGCCCCGAAGAAATAACACATCTCGGCAACGAAGACCGTCTAGGCTTTGAACGCCTTCACGGCCTTAGGCTACGGCAACGGGAAGAAATACTCGCCCTGCCATCTGATGAGGTGGGCATAAACATGGATCGTGTTCGAAAGTGCTGGCAGCAAACGGGCATGCGCAGGAAAGAAATACGCGTGTTAGGCGAAGATGATTTTGACAAAGCACTCCGCATTACCAGGCATAAAGGAAGCCCAATCCCAGGGCTATCAGCACTATATCTGCCTGAGCAGGATGTGACTATTGTGCGACGGAATCCTGAGCTCGAAAGATTGAACGGACCCTCAGTGACCGAGACTAGTATTATCCATGAATCTTGGCACGCCGCCGCAAAAAGCGAGGGTGCGCTTCCGGGAAATAATAATGATGCCCGCAGTTTAAGGTGGACGATGGGATTCAGTCGGGGGTACAACGATGGCACGGTCGAAGGACGCTTCCTAGAAGAAGGTGGGGCTGTCTTATACGAAGGAAGGTACGCCGGCCTGCTGCCACAGATCGAACGCCACTCTCCAAATAGATATGTTACGCTGGTTCCAGGCAAAGACGGTACTGTTGAACAACACTTTGCTGATGGCATGTGGTGCGCGATGATATTCGAAGAACTTATTGCCATCGACCCAGATATCGACGAGCTGCTCCGATCGAGCCGTGACAGCACCGAGCAGATCCCCGAACTTGCCAACCATATTAACGCGATAGTTCCGGGCCTCTATGAGCTGCTTGATGCGTTCGACCCTTACAAACACAGGGGTGATACATCTGCATTTGCCCCATTCATAGATATCCATAGCAATCTGAGTTTTCTCAGGCTTGAGCTGGAACTAGATAGCTATCAGCAATACTAGTAGCAAGCGAACCGATTATTCCCACTTGAACACTCTGAACGCGATGATGTAGATGACCACCACCCAGGCTGCCATGACCCCGAGCTGCGGGCCGAGGTCAATGAGGTGTTTGCCTTCGGTCGCGATGAGCCGGGCGCCATCAATGACAGGGGTCAACGGCATATAGAACGTGATGTTTTGGAGCCAATCCGGCATCGCGTAGCGCGGGAAGAACGTGCCGGAGAGGAACATCATCGGGAAGACAATGATGTTGGCCAGCGGCGCGACCTGGCGTTCGTTCTTCGCCCAGCCACCGAGCGCCAGGCCGATGCCGAGGATGGTGATGATGCCAAAAACTAGGAACGCGGCAAGCTCAAAGTAATTGCCAACAACCCTCAGCTGGAAAACCAGGATCGCGACGACAAACATCAGCGCCAATGTCATCAGGCCGACCACTGCTTGCCCCAGCATCGTCGCTAGGAAATACTGCCAAACGCGGAGCGGCGTCGTATGCAGGCGGCGCAGGATGCCCATCTTCTTCAGCTCGGGGAAGATATTCATCGGCCCGAAGATGCCCATGCCAAGGATCGCGAAGCCAAGCAAGCCCGTGAAGGTGTAGTCAAACCGCGATAGGCTGCGGGCGTTGGTTTGCTCGGTTTTCACCGTAAATGGTGTCTTGGTAGCTACTAGTTTGGCGTTGATTACCTGGAATTGGGCTTGCAGCACCGTCGCCAATGTTTGCGCGGCTTGCTCGTTGTTCTGCGTGTAATGGACGACCGCTTGGCCGCTTGGTAGCAACTGGCCGGTTTTCATGGCGCCGAAATCGGCAGGCAACTCAATCGTCGCGTCCAGCTCGCCGCGCGACATTTTTTCGTCTGCCTGGCTAAATGTCGTGATACTTTTGTCGACTTTCAATATTTTCTGCCCTTTGGATTCGGCACTGGCAACAAATTGCGCCGCATAGGTCGTTTTTGCATGGTTGATAATCGCAATATTGAACGACGTGCTCTGGTTCTTACCAAATATACCACCAAAAATAAACAAGAAGATCAGCGGGAACATAAATGTCCAGAACAATGCCGTCCGGTCGCGGAAAACGCGCCGCAAATTGACGCGGAACATGACCCACACCGTAAAGAATTTTCGTTTCAAGCTCATAGTCATCCCCGCAGCTCCTTTCCCGTCAGGTCGATAAAGACATCTTCCAGGTCCGCCTGCTCGACGTGCTGTTCTTTCTTGAAGCCCTTGGCAAGCAATTGTTTGATCAGTTTCTTCGGCGTGTCGAGCGCGACGATCTTGCCGCTATCCATGATGGCGACACGGTCGCAGAGTATCTCGGCCTCCTCCATGTAGTGGGTCGTCAGGATGACGCTGATACCGCGCTTGCGCACTTCTTCCACTAACTCCCAGAGATTGCGCCTTGCCTGCGGGTCAAGGCCAGTTGTCGGCTCGTCCAGGAAGAAAACTTTCGGGTTGTGAACTAACGCCGCGACGATGGAGAAACGCTGTTTTTGGCCGCCGGACAAGTTTTCAATATATGAATCGGCTTTGTCACCCAAGTTGACTTCATCGAGGAATTGCTTCGGGTTGACGCGCTCGCCGTAGCAAGCCGCGAACATTTGGATCAGCTCGGTCAGCTTGGTTTTGTCCTGGAAGCCAGGCGCCTGTGGTTGCACGCCGATCATTCCCCGGATCTTGTACGGCTCATTCGCGACGTCGATGCCATCGATGGTCGCTGTGCCGCCGTCGATCGGCCGGAGCGTTTCGATCATCTCAAGCGTCGTAGTTTTTCCAGCGCCGTTCGGGCCTAAAATACCGAAAATCTCGCCCTTTTTGACCTCAAAGCTGATGCCGTCGACCGCTTTTAAGTCACCATAATTCTTCCGAAGGTTTTGCACCTTCAATATTGTATCTGTCATATGGTACTAGTATACCAAACGAGCAGTTAGTGATTAGCCGATTCTGTTCGTCACCCTCGGGTTTAACCCGGGGATCCAGACATTGATCACTGGATTCCCAATCTAGTTGGGAATGACATAAGCGGACAACCAAAAGAAAAACGCCCCGATCAGATCGGGACGCTTTTGGAGAGCTTGACCCGGGCGATTAGCCGCGCTTGACGGTCAGGAAGCCGTTGCGTGGGTTTTCGTTGACGCTGAAGCCTGCTGGGAGGTCAGAGCCTTCCGGGCGTTGGTCCTTCGAAAAGTAGTAAATAGTTTGGACTTTGCCCCCGCGGAGCGTGACCTGCTTTGAGTTCAGGTAGTAAGTGACACCTTTTGAATTCGTGTGCTTGTATGCCATGTTGGATTCTCCCTCTCTTAAATATTAGGTGTACCCTAAAAATACTCTGAACGGATTTCCTTTGTCAACAGGGTATGCTGCTTTTGGTTTATTTCACCTCTGTTGACCGGTGTTAGAAATACACCTGGCTGGCAAGAAGGACCATAACCGTATTGCACCTAGGCCATGCCATGTACTACACTAAGAAACGTATTACTAGCACTAAATGTTAAGTGGGGAGAGAAACGACCATGGATTTCATGAACCGTATAACACCTAGCCAGCCACAGGCGGCACGGCCAGCCCCGCCAGAGTCGGTGGAACTTCCCCGGCATGACCATGGCGAAAAGCACCACGCCCCGAAGCATGATCTCTTGTCAGCAGGCATGCGCCTAGGAACGTATGTGCTGCTCGTTGTCGTCGCGCTTTTGGTCGCGGCAGTTGTATGGTACATCTACACATCCTCCCCGGCATCGCAAGCCAAGTACGTTGACTCTGGCAAGCTCCAGGCAGTATTCCTCAATACTGGCCAAGTTTACTTCGGGGACATCACGACGTTCAACAAAGATTACGTGGTCCTGGGCAATGTCTACTACTTGCAATCGTCCAACACGAACAATTCGAGCGCTTCCAGCTCGTCAAACCAGAACATCTCGCTCGTCAAGCTTGGTTGTGAGTTGCACATGCCGTATGACCAAATGGTAATCAACACTTCGCAAGTCACCTTCTGGGAGAACTTAAAGAGCGATGGCCAGGTCGCCAAGGCGGTCGCAACATTCGTGAAGCAGAACCCCAATGGCCAGACATGCAGCACCCAAAGCTCATCGAGCAACAATGCTGCGACCAACCTCCAGAACTCCAGCAACGCCACCACGAACAAACAATAATAGCTGGGGATGAAACTCCCCAGGCTAAAGCCTATGGTTTCTTGCTCCGTTTCCGTTGCCCGGGTAGCGACCGGAACCCCCGACCAAGGCCCAGGGTTTGTGCGCGCGCTAGCTAATCAATACCCGCTTTCGCAAAAGGAAGCGGGTATTTTTGTGTAGCCGTATGACATCAGGCGGTTCTTGATCTCAGCCAACGGCCGCATAACCATAGGCCCAGGAATGAAACAGAACAAGCAGCAGCGCCTAGCAAACTCCAGCCTGCCAAGTCGGGAGACCACGCTGGGCTCAAGAAGGAAAACTTGTACAAACCGTCGGGAATGCCTGGCAGGGGCACGCCGTGATTCCGGATGTATTGCTGCACGCACGGCACGCGGTTGTGCCCGGAGAAATCAGTCGGGTCGAGCTTTTCGCAATATGCCTGGGCACTAGAGTAAATTTTGCGGTTAGCGGCAGTTGCCTGCTCGCCCGCTTTTTGCACTGCCCGATCGTAAGTGTATTGCAACTGGATCGGCGGGTACGGCGCGTTCGGGCCGGTCGAGAGGTCGGTGTTCATATGTGACGTCACATATACCTGCAAAGCTTGGAGCGCTTTTTGCGTGTCGCCGTTGTTTTTGTCGGCAGTGTAGACCGCCGCGCGCAAATTCGCCATTTGCAGGTTATTATCCCTGAGCGCGATCACCCCGACCGACGTGAACACGCACGCCGCGAGCAAGAAATACCACGACCGCACGGGACGGATTTTCCGCCAAACATGATGCCAATACCGCTTATCCATACATAAATTATAGCTAATAATTGCTTAAAGCCTGTGGTTATAAGTACACAACCCCTATTACGGATGCATACACATGATCATTCTGCTGTCATTTGTGATAGTTTGGATCTTCGTGGCGCAAGATTACCGGTCATACGCTATAAGCTGTTAGACTAAGTTCATGCATATCTTCTTCTCCGGCATTGGCGGGACCGCCATCGGGCCGCTGGCGCTTATCGCTAAGGAAGCCGGGCATACGGTCTCCGGTTCCGACAAGCAAGACTCGCAGTACATCGGCTACCTTCGGGAGCACGGCGTCACCGATATCTATGTCGGCCAAACGTATGAGGCAATCAAGGTTTTGCACGGGCGCGACCCGATCGACTGGTTCGTCTACACGTCCGCGCTCCCGCTCGAACACCCCGAAGGAGCACCGGAGCTAAGGTTTTGCGCTGAACAGGATATCAAGGCGAGCCGGCGCGACGAACTGCTCAACTACATACTCAAGGAAAAAAACCTCAAGCTCATTGCTGCCGCTGGAACCCACGGCAAGACCACCACGACATCAATGATTGTCTGGTTGCTCATACAGCTCAAGGTACCCACCAGCTATTCAGTCGGCGCCAAGATCTCCTTCGGGCATATGGGGTGGTACGAGCCGGGTAGCCAGTACTTCATCTACGAAGCTGACGAGTTCGACCGCAACTTCTTGGCATTTGAACCATATCTGAGCATCATTAGCGGCGTATCGTGGGATCACCACGAGATCTTCCCGACGCGCGAAGATTACCAATCCGCCTTCCGTGAGTTCATCAGCCAAAGCAAACATACGGTCATCTGGCACGAGGACGCCGACTACCTTGGGCTCGACGAGAGCCGGCCGGACCTTCTCGTCCAGGATAGCAGCACGCTGGCTATAGAGGATTCTATTCGATTGGACGGCCATTATAACCGGCTCGATGCCTGGCTCGCCATTCAAGCCGTCCATCGGCTGACAGGCGCACCGGTAGAGACTCTTGTTAAGCATGCCAACCGCTTTCCCGGCTTGCAGCGCCGGATGGAACAGATTATCCCGAATCTTTACACGGATTACGCGCACACGCCCGACAAAGTCCGCGGCGCCATGAGCGTCGCGCTGGAGATCGCCGCCAAGCACAACCAGCCACTTGTCGTGCTGTACGAGCCGCTGACGAACCGGCGGCAACATTACATGAAGGACGATTACCAGGACTGTTTCGCCGGCGCCGAGAAAGTCTATTGGCTGCCGAGTTACCTGGCACGCGAGGATCCCAACCTTCGCATCTTGCCGCCGGAAGAGCTGATCAGCCACCTAACCGACCCCACTATTGCCCAACCCGCAGCAATCGGAAATGGATTGAAACATGCCATAAAGAAGTATCTGGAAAAGGGGGCCATGGTCGTCGGCATGGCCGGTGGCGGTGGCGGCAGTTTGGACGAGTGGCTGCGCAAGGAGTTCGCGCAACTATGACCAAGCTAACCGCCTTGTACTTCGCGCACGAATTTGAACCGCCAGAAAAGTCGCGTCAGCCCGAATATATTAGCGAGCTGCGCCGCATCGCAGCGAACGCAGGCACAATCTTGATGGTCGCCTACAACTACCCGCCGGGGCATAGTGACGGAAAGCCTGTCAGACAGCATATGTACACGGACTTAATACCGATGAGCTCTTAAAAGATCGCCGGGCGCGCGCTGCACAGTGGATGGCAGCCACCGGGATAATCATCGACGAACGGCTGCCGGGCGAACGGAAACAGCAGATCATCGAACATGCGCTGCCCTTACGCATACCCCTGCTATCCCTCACTGATACTGGACCGGAAACCAATCTGGCGACCGGTCAAGAGCATGAACTCGTGACCGTGTGGGCACTCCGGCGGAACGCTAGCCCCGATGAGATGCAATCAGTGCTAACCGATTTCTTGAACGCGAACGCCGTGCTTGTCCCGGTTGTCACCGATCCGGTCGAAACAGATTAGCTGACGCTGCTAACGGTTATCGCCGGCGCCTTTTTGGACGCCGCGGGTTTTGCGGTCAGCTAGTTTCTTGAGGTTGTCTTGCATAATGCTATCGAACGAAACGCCCAAGCTGTGCGCCAGCATAGCAATGTACCAGACCACGTCGCCGAGTTCTTTGGTGAGTTCACGCAGATCGTCCTTGCTGACAACACCGTCCTTGTAGGCGACAATTTTCTTCCATTTCTCAAGCACTTCGCCGGCTTCGCCGGAGATGCCCATCGCCCAGATAGTTTTGTCCATCAATGGGTCGGGATGGTGAATTGCCGTGGTAAGTGCCTGCTGCTGGTATTCGTCGAGTGTCATTACAATATTTCTCCTGTATTAGGGTCTATTTTTACCGCGCCCGGACGCAGGATTTCGACTGCATCATCGATCATCCTGATAACTGTCGACGATTCCCTGCCGCTTAAATCGCCGCCGTCTTCATAGAAATCGACCGCGCCGTGGAAACACTGTTCGGCTTCGGCCATGGTCGTTGCCGGGAGGTCGCCCGGTTGGTTGGCACTGCTAGTCAAGAGTGGCCCAGTGACACTCAGCAGGCCGCGCAAGGAATCATCTGCCGGGATGCGAACCGCTAAGCTCTGGACGCCTTGGTGCAAGTATTCCAGCTCCGGGCAGGGCACCACCACGCTGACCGCGCCGGGCCAATAGCGCTCAACTGCTTGCAGGTACCGTCGTTTGAAGCCCAACTCAACCAGTTGGTCGATGTCCGCGGCAATCATCGTGCCTGGTTTGTGCTCGCGGTGCTTGAGCCAATACAGCCGGGTCACTGCATCTTTGTCAGCTGCCCGCGCGACAATGCCGTACACCGTGTCGGTCGGAATCACCCCGACGCCGCTCGGCTGCGTAAGTAGTCGTTTAGCCGTCTCGAACATCCACTACTCCTATGACTAGTTACAAGCTGCTGACGCCATTCGTCCGCAGGTAAGCGTAGACCATCATAGCGCCCAGTCCCAGGACGATAACGACCGTCGCGAAGATTGCCAGGCCGATGCCGCTGCCAGGCACTTTGGGCGGTTTCGGTGGTTTAGTTACTACTTGCTTGGTTGCCCTCTTGGAATCTTTGGGCTCAGGTTTGGCAGCCGTGCCTCCCGGCGATGCGACCGCCAACTCAACCACCTCTTTCGGGGTAGCTTTTACTGGTTCTGGCGTCGGTTGGGGCGGGACGGGCGGCTTCGGCGGCACCACGTCCATGACGGGCTTGGGGGCTGGCTGTGGCGGCGACTGCACCGGTTCCGAGGGTTTCATAATCATAAGCATTGTATCACGGGAGTTCGTAGGAAGCACCGTGGTGGCGCACCAGCCCTTCGGCGAGCAAGCCCACCAGAACCGCTTCAGTGCGTGCGTCCGCGAGCTCCGCGATCAGCTTGCCTTTTGTCATTTTGCCGTTCACTAACATCCGCAAGACTCGACCACGCAGCTGGCGCGATGATCCTTCGAATTTAGGCTGCTTGGCATAGCCTTTCGCTTGCCTCGATGCATTGCCCGCCGTTTGTTTCACGTAGCTGCCGTAGTCCATCAGCGCCCAGTAGAATTCCCTATAAGACACCCGCGAAGCGGGTTTCTTATTCGTCACTTCTGGAGTAAATCCAGATTCGCCTAAAGGCGAACCGCTCCTGATCTTCCCAAGCTGCGACAACGAAGCCTTCAGCAGTACCAATATGTCTGCGTCAGCAACAGCGATCTGGCCACGAAAAAAATGATGAATATACGCGGTACGGATGTTCGTCTCTATAAATATTGCCGGGCTGTTGAACGCATATGCCCTAATGGCACCGGCAGTATTGGTTCCAACGCCCGGCAAACTTTCTAGCGCGGATTGGTCCTCTGGAATGTTGCCGCCAAAATCATGCACGATTTTCTGCGCGGCTTGCCAGAGGAATTTCGCCCGCCGATTGTAGCCGAGCCCCTGCCATGCTACTAACACTTCGCCGAGCGTTGCCGCCGCCAACGCCTGCACAGTCGGGAACCGGTCCAGGAAAGCTTGGTACTTCACGGTCACGCGCGGCACTTGTGTCTGCTGGAGCATGATTTCTGATAGCAGTATTTTATATGGGTCAAACGTACCGTCAGCTTCGGGCAATCGCCACGGCAAATCGTGACGGCCGGCATGGGCATAATACGCCAGCACAGTCATCCAGAAGTTTTCACTGTCTTCGGCGGTAGCAGCCATACGCATGTGTAGTATACAATTTAAGCTAAGATGTTTAGTTACGTATGGCTGCTTGCAAAGCGGTTTGCAGTGCTTGTCCCAGGCATTGCTGTCGCTTACTTAGCAACGAGAACGCTGCTTCCCTATTTCAATAACCGCCTGCCGCTCGCAGCTGCTGCTTTCGTCACCTACATTTTAGTGGCATATTTTATCATCCCGTTCGTTTGGCGATTCTTGCGCTTGCTGATGCCGCCGAGCCACTTGCCGCTATATTGTGTCACTCCTGACGGCTTTGCGTCAGACCCAATCAACATCGGGTTGGTGGGATCACGCAAGCAACTGATTAGCGCTATGGAGACGGCTGGCTGGCATGTCATCCAACCAACAACGCCGCGCACGGTCGCCCGGATGGTCTGGGCCATCATTTTCCGGCGTTCGTTCCCCGGCACGCCAATTAGCAACCTCTACCTGTTCGGCCGGAAACAAGACATCAGCTTCGAAGTTGAGCTGCTTGAGCAAGGCAGAGGACACCGCCACCATGTCCGATTTTGGGCAACAACGTTGAGTGACATCCAAACCATCGAGTCATCTAAAACCAAAAGCTCAAACCGGGAAGAACTTGAACTAGCCGACCATTTGCTGTGGGCTGGCGCGGCCTCGCGCGATATAGGCATTACGTTCGCCAAGGGCACGTTCCAGTTGACGCATGCTGTGTCGCCGAATACGAACGGCGAGCGAGCGCTCATTGTACGCCAGTTGGAATCACATGGTTTGGCTGGGTCCATTTCTTCCATCCATTTGTACCGGCCGTATTATTTGCCTAATTTCGCTTGGTCACGGTCCCTGCGTACTGATGGCATCATGGCTGTTTTACGACTGAAAGAATAAGTTTGCAACATATGCAAAACTTGACATGACATAGTAATTTTCGTAAAGTTGCACTTCATGGAAGATTTGGCAACAAACGGCTGGCAAGTATTTTTTGAGCATGTACCTCCTGGTAGTATCGCCAGGTATTGTTTTCCCGAAGATGTCACTCCTGAAAACTTCATATCATTCATATCGCGCGGTTTTCTTGTTTCACGCGGCAATGCGGAACGAAACATATTGTGGCTTGATTTCGTAGCCGCGCATACCGGATTCCCCTTCAGGGAAGCCTTTCATTACTTTTTGGACATCGGCGGCTGGGATGCGCTTACGGCCGAGGAGCAGGTTTTATTTACCGAGGACTTAGAGCGGGTAAAAGCCCATCATAAATCAGATGATGAGATACCTTCAGTAGTTGACGATTTCTATGCCGAGCCAGCATTGCGTTTCAATGAACAGGTGGGCGAAGCAGCTCTCGGCAAACCACGACAACTGGTTATTGATGACATATCAGTGCCGCTCGGCCAAATACCGGGCGAAAAAGAGTTCCTGCGCTTGCTCGACCTGGCCATTCCCCCGAAATAGACGAGTGCCGAAACCACACGTAGCTACATATTGTATCAGTCGACCGAAACGTCTGGGATGCCGCCAAGGTAGCCGACGGGGGCGCCAGTTTCGGCGCGTTTGATAATTTCGTCCGCCCACGCTTCCACTTGCGGCAAACCGCCCGCCGGCATTGCCGTCGCATAGATATTTGCCGGGCTACCGAGTATGCCGGGGCCCGCCTCGCCGCTCGTGTTGCTATAAAACACGCTGCCGCCTGCCGGTGATGCCGCGTACGCCGCGATCGTATCAAGGCCGTCGCGTTCGCTGATGTTCAAGAAGAATAGCCCCTTGTGCCCGCCTTTGTCATCTGTGCCGTCCATCGAAATGGTGACGCTATCCACCTGGTTCGCGTCAGGCAGGCCGGCAAAACCCGCCTGCGTCAAAACAGCAATGCTATAGGTGCCGCCAAAGCCACGCTTACTTGGAGCCTCCTGTCCAACGTGTACGGTCCAAATAAGGTCCACCATGCCTGGCAGTTGCTCCAGTACAAAATTCGGGTCGCCGCGGCCGTGGCTGCCATAGTACGCAATGATTCCCGCCGCTATGCGTTTCGCCGCCGCATGCGAATTCTCGTACGACACGCCTACTGGGACCGGCCGGGGCGCTTGGGCAGGTGATGGCATGGGCGCGAAATCTACTAGCCCAACCGCTAATAGTAAAAGCGTAGCGAAGTGCCGCATCGCTTTGCGGAACGCCACCCTTTCTTCTGTTCGTCCGTATGCATGCTGGATTGGTGAGGCCAGCTTGGCAATATCGCCCTCACCGAAGTCGATCCGTTTTGTGCTGGTAATGTTATCCCGACCTTTCGCCATCTTGCCAAAACTATATCATAAAGCGACATAGCATCACGCTGTCTGGTAGCTTAACTAGCCACGACACGCTGGACATGCGGCCGAAATCATGCGAATAACACGTACAAATACAGAAGCTTATAGGATACGTGACTACAGCCCGCCGTAGCCGCTGCCGAGACCGTAGAAGGTGTACTGCGGCTTGTAGTAGTCGGATATCTTCAGCGGTGTGCCACCGGCAATAGGCATGACGTACAGCTCGCTGCCACCCTTCTGGACGAGTAAGTATTTATCTGTATACCAGCCGTAGGGGGCATACTCGCTGGCGCTGGCGATTTGGGTACCGTTCAGGCCGGCGTAGTCGCCGACAAACAAAGTATTTTTGCCGTCGCGTGCCTGGCTCCACAACGTAGCAGTACCCGATGGCGATTCTAGGTAGGTCACGTAATTTTGCTGGACCTGGGCAAATGAGCTGTCGGTAATGGTATCGCTCTGCGTCACGCTGTTGTTCTGGTACTTATATGTGTAGTATACCGAGGGCTGCGACTGCATCGAGGACTGGACGTACAGCTCACCAGGATTCACCAGCACCGCGTACATGCCGGACGACGTCGTGCCGGCAGGCGGCGTGATATCGCGCAGGTCCTTCTTGTTTGTGCCGTCAACGTTGGCACTGTAGATACTATTGTTGTTTGATCCAAGCGGTGGGCCGGTCTCCGGCGTATTCCACGCAAAGCCATAGACGACGCGGTCGTTCAGCAGATTGACGAAGCCGAGATCTTGTTCGGTGTAGCTGCCGCTATCGCCTTGCGCGGACGATTGGTCGATGGTGGTCGATTTCGCCACCTCGGCATTGTAGCTCTTAATAGCCGTCTTGCCAGGTTGCCAAGGCTGCTTGTCCAGGTTGTTCACTTCGTAAATGAATGTATGGTTGCTCCAGCCGACCGGAGTAAATGTAGCGCTGCTGCTGTCGATGGTGGTGAGCGCGTTTGTCTTGGTATTTATCATATACAATTTGGCTGCAGTGCCGCCAGCGCGCTTGCTTAACAGCGCCAGGTATTGCCAGTCGCGAGAGGCAAGTAGGACGGTGCCGTTCTGGTCCTCTGAACCAGTACCATCCAGCACGGTTTTGCGGTCAGTGCCATCCAGGTTGGTCGAGACGACGTCGATCGTGCCGCTTTGGTTCGATAGGAAATAGATACGACCCGCTGGGACAAGCGCAAATTTGTTCGCACCAGTTTCACTGGTAACCTTGACGGTTGTAGCTAATGTCGTATAGCCGTCCGCGGAGAGCGTCGCGGCTAAGGTGTCGGTAGCAGTGGGCAGGACAATCGTGGCCTCGCCATTTTCGTCGGTGCGTGCTTCAGTATCGAGCACGCGCACGGCAACGTTGGAAAGCGCTTTGCCCGTAATTTTATCCGTTACACTGAGGGGCACTTGCCGGCCGGTTGCCACCAATTTCACCGCCGCGGCATTCCGACCCGCACCGGTTGCGACGCCGGCAAAGATTGCCTGGCTGGTGTTTTGGTAATACTTTTTGGACACGATCACCTGGCCCGCCCCGACTTTGACGGTAAGGTACGCTTTGCCGGTGCTACCTGTTTCGGCCGTGTTGCCTCCGATCGAAACTTTCGCGCCAGTCACCGGCTCGGAAGTTGTGCTATCGATAACAGTGATGGTAAACTGCCGGGTCATGAACAGCGCCAGGACCGGGTACCGGGATTGCGGCACAGCCGCGATCGCGCCAAGGATAACAAGAAGCGTCAACGGCAACGTCCAAAGCTTATGGCGCCAATACCCGCCAAAGAAGCGTCCGATAGGGTTGCGCCGGCGGGGTGGCATTGGCCGATCAGGCGGCAGCTGGGTAACCTCGGGAGCCGGGGCTTCATTCTCGTCATCGCCGCCCATATCATCCGGCTGTTCGATCATTTCCGGTCCTTTCGGCTCCTGCGGTGTTGGTTGCAACGAGGGGCGGATGGTTGTCAGCGGCTTGAAGTTCATGCCGGCCGCGCTTGGCAGCTTAGCCGGTGTGTCTATATCGTCATTCGCATCACGGATGTTTATGGTCAATTTGGGTTTTGCTGCCGGCAGGTTGGCAGGCATATTTTTAGGCAAAGGTGGCGCGGATGGCGCTTCGTCGCCAAATTTCACCGGCACCCGCCTGATCATGTCGTCCATCAAAAACCCCTCTTAGCTTAAGCATATTGTACGGCTTCGGCGCCTGCTTTGCCAAATACCGATGCGTCCAAGTGCGGTACTATGAGAGGATGATTGCGGTAGCAAACGAAACGACCCTGCGGCAAGCGGCAGCGCACTTGCGTGCCCGCGACAGAATACTTGACCCTGTAATCGAGCAGTACGGGCCGTGCGACATCGTGCCGCATACCGAATACTACCGGGAGCTCGTAGAATCGATTGTCGGGCAGCAGCTGAGCGTGAAAGCGGCGCGGGCGATCCGCCAAAAGTTTGTTGGCTTGTTCGATGGTAATTTTCCCTCGCCGAGCCAAATTATCAGCAAGCCGCCGGAGGAATTGCGCGGTGCCGGGCTGTCCTGGGCAAAAGCAAACTACGTGCAAGACCTTGCCCGCCATGTGCTCGACGGCAAAGTTACGTTCGACCGGCTAGACTCCCAAACAAACGAAGAGATCATCAAGGAGCTCACCGACGTCAAAGGCATCGGTGAATGGACGGTCCACATGTTTTTGATCTTCGGCATGGGCCGGCTCGACGTGCTGCCGACCGGCGACCTCGGCATCAAGAACGGCATCCGCGCTCTCTACGGCTTCCAGGACGCGCCAACACCAGCCCAAATCGTGCAACTCGCCGAGCAAAACCATTGGCATCCCTATGAATCTATCGCCAGCTGGTACGTCTGGGAATCCCTGGACAATAAACCAAAGAGCTAAACTAACTTCTAGGCTATGTATCTGAGCCGAGAAACACTTAATCTAGCTGGGCAAGATAACTGACAAGGCCTGAGCGTTCAGGCGTGACACTATAGCATCAGCATCTGCCAGTTCGGCGGCTGTATGTGTGCTCGTTACGGCTACAACACGCATCCCAGCGGCATGACCTGCGACAATATCTACGGGAGTATCGCCTACATATGTTGATCGTCCTGGATCTACCCCTGAAGCCTCGGCGGCTTTTAGTATGCCCTGTGGGTCTGGTTTTACCCGGTCTATATCTTCTGCCGTTACCACCACGCCTATATGGCGCGCTACGGATGGGTTGCGACCGAGAAAGCCCTCAATGACCGGCGCAGAACTTGAGCTAACAATTCCCATCTCGGCTCTGGTAGCTAGTGCGCCCATTAGGCCGACCACGCCCGGCGCAGGTCGCATGTTGCCAGCTAATTCATCATAAATACGTTGCTTTTCGGCAATAAGTTCTTCGACTAGCCCGCCTGGATTATCAAAACCGGCTGCATAGAGATATGATTCTAGGCCAGCTTTGTCTGTTTGTCCGGCAAAGTATGTATGATATTCCTCAGATTTGAGGCTGTGGCCAAAAGAAGCAAGCGCAGCCCTAAAAGCATTTTCATGCTGACGTTCAGTTCGTGCAATAACGCCGTCAAAATCCCAGAAAACTCCTCGAGACATTTGCATATTATACCACTTTCGTCAATCTTAGTAAACGATCCGCCGGTGTGTTATAGTGCCAGCTATGGCTACGAAACAACTGGATCACGATATGTATGCTATTGCGGTTGATCTAGGCGGCACAAATGTACGCGTTTGTGCGTTTAAAAACGGCAAGCCTACTATGCTCGAGTTACTAAAAGAAAAGAGCAACATTGGCGACGAGCCGAGTGCCGTCATGGCACATATCGACCGTATGGTTCGCCACGTTGTCGAGCGTCTGAATATTACTTTTGCGCAGGTTTCACACATCGGCATCGCGGTCCCTGACGCCGTGAGTCCGATTGACGGTGTGCTGCACTTCCCTTCGACCATGCTCAAATGGCAAGGCGTTAATATTCGCAAGTATTTCCTCGACCTCCATCAGGTACCTGTGTACGTTGAGAATGATGCCAACATGGCTGCCCTGGGAGAATATCACTTTGGCTCAGGCAAGGGTAGCCGTAATCTCGTCTATCTGACTATTAGTACTGGCGTGGGTGCAGGCATCATTATCGATGGACGTTTGTATCAGGGCTCGCATGGCTTCGCTGGCGAGCTGGGTCAGATGATTCTGAATGATAGTGCGCTAGTATGTCCGCAATGTGGCAAGCCGGGTTGCGTTGAAGTGTTGGCATCGGGCTCAGCCGTAAGGCACGTAGCCAATGCTTCAGCAGACACAAAGTTGCATGATAAAGATGCAGCCGAGATTGTTGAGCTGGTACGCGAAGGAGACGAAGACGCTGCAATGGTGCTCAAGACAGTTGCTGCCAATATTGCAAAAGTTATGCTCAATATTATCTTCGCGTTTGACCCGGACGTCCTTGTAGTCGGTGGAGGTTTGTCAGCAGCGTTTGATCTCATTTATCCCGAGATCGATACCTATCTAAGCAAGCAGTTTCCAAAAGAGTTGCGCGCACAGTATAGTATCATACAAAACGAGTTGGGCGGTGACGTGGGCCTGCTCGGGGCACTCGTCGTTGCAAATCGTCGCAATGATCATACACTTAAGACAGTCATTTTTGACCATGATGGCGTAATTGCATTTACGGAAGATGCTCATCGCCTAGCCTTTGCCGACGTCATTAAGAAACACTTTGACCGTGAGCTCACGCCGGGTGACTACAACTTTGCATTTCAGGGTAAAACAGATGTTGATGGCTTTATCTCATACCTGGATTCTGTTGACGAGAAAGGCGACCCGAACCAGCTAGCCCGCGAAGCATCCGCAGAATTCTTACGCACCTATAGCGAGCGCGTATTACCTAATGCCAACGTGATACAAACTATGAAGGAGCTGCACGCTGCGGGCATTCCGATTGCTATCGCTACCTCGTCAAATCGCCATGAATTGGAAACCAGCCTGCATGCATTTGACCTAAGCGATTGCGTAAGTTTTTCTGTCACAGCAGATGATATTGTGCATAGTAAGCCGTCGCCCGAGATGTACATTATTGCCGCAACTCGCATGAACACACTACCTGACGAATGTTTAGTCATCGAAGATACGCCGGTTGGCGTCATTGCAGCTAAGGAAGCGGGAACGGTGTGTATTGCACTCACGACGACCCATGCAGCGCCACAGCTTGCCAGCGCCGATCAAATTGTCAGTAGGTTGAGTGCACATAGCGTAATCGAAGCAATGCACCACGCAGCTTAATCTACTACTGCCGCTAGCCAGAGTGGGTAGTAAGCCAAGCGGCAATAGCCGGGACGTCCAGGTGATCGGTCGCGACGTGCACCGCAAAATCTTCAAGTTCGCCCGGTGTCGCCATGAACCGAGCTCCATTACGGGCAAGAAATATACCGCACACAGTCACCGCAGTACGCTTATTACCATCAACAAACGGGTGGTCGCCAATAATATTACGCATGTACACTGCAGCCTTATCAAATACGCCTGGATACTGCTCTTCGCCGAAAATTACCTGCTGCGGCGCAGAAATAACCGACAAGAGCCGGCTCTCGCTCCGTACGCCATGCGAACCGCCGAAATCTTCAATAACTTGAAAATGGAGGTGCAGAATTTCCTCCGCCGTCAAGTATCGCATACTACCTGTTTGCCAAATTCTTGAGCGTCGCTCCGTATTGCTTTACGAAGGCTTTGTACTCATTCGCAAGTAGGTCGGTGTCAGGCTGTACAGGCTCGACCGTAATCTTAACCTCGTCGCCTGCCTTCAGGTTGGCGCGCTTGAGTTCCTTCGCCGGCAAGGTGACGCCGTCGCTGGAACCAATTTTTATGATTTTTTGGATGCTGGTTATCATGTGAAATATTATAATCGTATTATAATATTAGTCAAGCTCGGCGACGACCCGCACGGGGGCGCCGTCACCTTCCAACTTTAGCGGCAAGGCATAGAGGCCGAATTGTTTGCCTGCCAGCAGGGCGAGATTGGTGAGGTTCTCAACTAATAATATATCCTCTGCGAGCAGCGCTTTGTGCACCGGAAACGTTTCATCCATATCAAAGCTGCCGGCGTCGATGCCAACAAGCGGCACTTTACGGGCAATAAGCAAATGTACTGTTGCTTCGTCGGGCACCATATACTCGTGCCAGTAGCGCTCTTCCTGGAAGTAATCGCTAGCGCCCGTATAAAAAAGCACGCCGGCGCCATCAACGAGCTGCCGTTCGATATCATCGGCGCGGAAACCGCCGCGCACGTCAATGCAAACAGCCCGCGTGAAAAACCGCTCAACAGGATAATCTTTTAATTGCTTTCCGCCACCAAGCATATGTGCCGCGGCGTCGATATGCGTCCCGGTATGCGTGCCGATGAATATTGAACTCACGGCGTAACCATCGGCCGGCACTGTGGCAATTGGCGTAATGGCAACCGCCGGGTCGCCGGGGTATACCGGCAAGGAACTGGTAACGGGCTGCGTCAGGTCGTATAGCATGGCTTTCATTATACGGCTTTATGCCTGCCCCGATTCACGGTATGATGCGAAGTAATGACCGTCAAACGATTTGCCATGACAAGCGTGAAAACGATTGTTGTGTTCGTGGTATTCGCCACTGCTAGTTATCTGGCGTACACCTATGTTTGGATTCCCTATTCGGACAATTACGTCCTTGCGCACGCCGACCCGGCAATGGCCAAACTAGCCAACGAGGCAGGCATGAGCCGGAAGGGAAAACTGGTATTCCTACGCGCCGACCCGAAATTGGTCACCGACGCCCAAATGCAATCCGCGTGTGCCGACAATACCGCCGCCAACAACAGCAACGGCTTCATCGAGCAAGGTTGCTACAACACCGCCACGCATCGGATTTACCTGCGTGAAATGCCCGGCAATTTGCACGAGTTAGTTGTCGCGACCGCGTCGTACGAAATGCTCCACCCGGTGTACATTGACCTTCATACCCCAGCCTTGGACGCGGCAATCGAAGCTAACTATAAGGAAATCAGCGACAAGCACTTGCGAGAGCAGGTCGCCAACTTTGCCAAGACCGAACCGGACGCCCGCGACCTTGAGCTGTTCTCGCTCCTCGCCACTGGGTACAGCAACCTCAGCGACGACCTCAGGGCATACTATGCACCGTACTTTAATGACATCAGCAAGACGGTCAGTGCCAATGCCGAGGTAACCAAGCTATTCAACGACAGCCAGAAGCAATTGGCAGCCGCCAAATCCCAGATCGACGCCTACGAAAAACGAGCAAATGCCGCCTACGCCTCGAGCATCAGCTGGGCCCAAGCTGGCAGCCAGTATTGGGACGATTACTACTACAACCTCTACCGATCGTACATAAGCAAAGAGAACGCCGCCATCAATACATACAACAGATTAATCGAGAGTTACGACGCTCTTGTAACCGAATACAACGGAACCCAGCCGGTCAAGCAGTTAGGGCCCGCGGAAACGCAAACGCAGTAAGTTACCGCAAAAGCAACGTCTCGATTGCTACCGCGACGCCGTCCGCTTCGACCGGGGGCACGATGTGGCTAGCAAGCTTTTTGAGGGCAGGCGGCGCGTTGCCCATGACCACCCTGAGCCCGACGGCCTGCAGCATTGGGTAATCGTTCATGTTGTCGCCGATTGCCATCGCCTGGTCTTTGTCCAGGCCTAACATGCCAAGCAACATCCGGACGGCGCTGCCTTTGTCGGCGAATTTATCAGTCACATGGATATCCATGAGGCCGCTGTCTGCCCAGCCGGTCGTGACATAGGCGTTTACTCCTGGTACGGCACGGAGCGCCTGCGCCACGCTCTTAGCTTCTCCCGCTGGCACCGATTCGATGAGCAATTTTGCCGCCGCCTCCTGGACATCGTCTAGCGAAGCGATGGGCGCTCGTGCCGCTATGTCGTCAGCGAATACACCATACCCATAGCCTAGTGCAACCGATGCCAGTTGGCGCACCTTTTCGGGCGGCAATGCTTTCCGGTACGCCCGCTCGCCGGTCGTCACGTCAGTGATCTCGGCGCCGCCATTGAAAATACTCAGCCCTTCCAAGCCCAAATGATCAATGATCGGGCGCGCATACTGCAGCGGCCGTCCAGTTGCTATCACGACATGCATAAGCTGCTGGACGGCCTGCACGGCTTCAGTCACGCGATCACTCGGTAGTGCTTCGCCGTTGGATGGCACTGTCGTCCCATCCAGGTCCAAGAACAAGATATCGATTTGCTGCATAGTGATCTCCCAGCCTGTAGGTATATTTTCCCAGCGCGAACTTCATGCAAAGGATTGGAATAGCCCAGGAGCAACTACTCCCGTGATGCTTCCCTGCCTACCGCCCAGTACGCGAGCCGGGCTATTTCCAGCACGCCAGGGTCGCCTGGATCCCAGTTACCTGCGCCGTCAACTACCACCGCGCCAAGGTCAAAATATCGTTGTGCGTATCGCTCCTCGTTGTCGCTGAGGAAGACATGCGCCAGGTCTTCCCTGCGTATGGTCACGCCCAAGGCATTGTCGCCTGGCTTCACCAATATCTTTATTGCATCGAATTTACCCGACTTAGCCTTCATCATCGCGAGCCAAGCCGCATATAGGAACGTATACGAGGCGGGCTCGCTTGCTTCTACCCAGTATGCGCCTGGGCTGCCCGGATCAGCCTCCACCGATGGACCGGGTTCATAGTCGGCTTCAGCGCCAGTTCCGGCCCGCCGCCAAAAACATTGCTCTCCGAAAACCAACCGGGGTATTTTGTCGCCTGTAAGTGCCATGACTTAAATAGTACACCAATACAGGCGCATAAGCCTTACAAATATACCAATCGCACTACTGCTACAATACGAGTATGCGAGCATGGTTTTTAGTGCCCGGCAAGATTGCCTGGCGATAGTGTTGGTCGTGGCGGTGTTGGCGCAAGCCGTGCGCGGGCTGCACGTAACGGGGTACAATACCGGAAATTATTTCAGTTACTTCACGGTCATCAGCAATTTCATCGCCGCGGGCGCGCTGTTGGTGAGCGCGTACGTGGTTTGGGCACGGAAACAAAGCCGGGCGATAGATTATATCCGCGGCGCGGCGGTACTATACATGGTGCTCACGTGCCTGGGCTACACCGTCGCCGCGACCGCGCGCGAGTTCACGCTGCTGCCAGGAATCATTGTCATCATTCCGTGGGCGAATAACATCATCCATTTTATTGGGCCACTATTGGTTGTTAGCGATTGGCTCATTGACCGGCCAACGCACCCGCTCCGTTTCAGACCAACGTTTTATTGGCTCGCCTTCCCGTTCGCCTACGTGATTTTCTCGCTGGCGCGCGGGCACCTGACTGGTTGGTATCCCTACCCGTTTCTTGACGTGCAGCGTTATAGTTTTGGCGTCGTTGCACTGGGCTGCCTCGTGACATTTGGGCTTATCGTTGCGCTGGGCGCCGGTGTCATGCGGCTAGCAAACATGCTGTTTAATTCGCGGCACTGACGAGTTCGGGTTTCGCCAACGTGACGTAATCGGCGTATGACATGTGGATCGAGATATCATGGCGACCGGGGTTGAAGAAGATTGAGTCATTTTGGCCTAGGCTTTGGTCAACGAGCGTCCGGAGGCCCGCGACAATACCGAGCGGGTAGCACGAGCCAATTTTGCAGCCCATCTGTTCTTCGCCCTCTTCGGGCGTAGCGAAACGGATGCTCTTGGTGTGCAAATACTCTTTCAGCTTGCGTGAATCAGCGCGCTTGTCGCCCGGCAGAACAACTAATACGAAATTGCCTTCCTTTGTTTTGAAGAGCAACGCCTTGGCAGCTTGGGACATGCTGACGCCACGCGCTGCAGCGGCTTCCTCGCTGGTGTGGACAGGTTCGTGCTCAAATTTTTCGTATACGATATGTGTGTCATCGAGCAAGCGCACTATCGCTTGGTACGGGTCTTTCATTGGGCAAAATCCTCGGTTAATTTGGTGAGGAATCGATGGCCTGGGCAATGAACCTGAGAAGCTCAGCTGCGGGCACAACTGGTTTTTGGGTGAATATTGGCTCGGGTGTAAATTCCGCGCCGTGACCAGGCCAACCCTGGCCGATAACGACTACTGGCGTCGGGTTACCAGCCATCCCCCTCAGTAATATGCGGGACGCCGCTTCCGGCAAATTAACTGTTACTACAACATCCGGTTTGAAATCCGGCTCGGCGAGTTGCCCGCCCAGCGCTTCGATTACATCCGAGTTTCGTGGGTCACGCGCGTAGCCATCAGCATGCACACCAAGCAAAGCAAGCGAGTTCGCGAGCAGCGCAAGCACCGGGAGGTCAGGACCAACCAACGCCGCCCATCGTGCATCGGCACTTGCCGCTTCCGCCCGTATATCCGGCGTTTGTATTTCCTCTGTTGGTCCGCTCACTTGCTATCCGTTTGTTGGCATTAGGTAAATACGCGCGGACATTTTTACGGCGCGACCCGGTTGATATCGCGCGGGAACAACGTCGCTTCTTTGACGTTCTGGAGGCCGATGGTCTTGGCGACGAAACGGTCAATGCCAAACCCACAGCCGCCGTGGGCCGGCAGCCCGTACTTGAAGGCTTGCAAGTAGTATTTATATCCGGGATGATTGACATCCAACCCAGCCTTGGTCATTTGCTCGATCATCTTTTCGTAGATATGCTCGCGCAACGGGCACGTCGCCAGTTCCAGGCCGCGATAGAGCAAATCGGCCCAGAAAACGACACCTTTTTCGGCATCGACTTTGTGGTAGAACTTCATGGCTTCGATCGGGAATTCTGTGGCGAACACGAGGTCAGAGCCAAGTTCTTTGCGGGCGTATTCGCCAATCCAGCGTTCTTCGTCTGGGATCAGGTCCTTTTCGGCAGTCGTATCGGTCTTCGTCGCGCGTGAGTACATTTCGTGGATTTGGGCGATCGTGAAGCGCGGCACTTTGCCGCCTGCCGGCAGCCTAAGTTCCGGCGCATTCAAGCTTTTCAGCTCGTCAGCGCACGTTTCGTATGTCTTACGCAGTGCATATTGGGTCATATCGCCGACCATGTCGAGCACCTCGTCGTGGTCCTTTACAAAACCCATCTCGATATCGAGCATGGTTAGTTCGGTAATGTGCCGCGTCGTGGCGCTCGGCTCGGCACGGTATGAATGGCCGATCTCATAGACGCGTTCGTACGCGCCGACCATGATCTGCTTGTAGAACTGCGGGCTTTGGGCCAGGACGGCTTCGCGGCCAAAATAGTCGACCTTGAAGACTTCAGCACCACCCTCGGTTGCGCCGGCCAGGATCTTCGGCGTGTCGATCTCGACGAATTCATGCTGGTCAAGAAATTCACGGATGTAGCGCGTCAGCTGGCCGCGAACTTTAAAGATCTTTTGCTCCTGCAGATTGCGAACGTTCAATACGCGGTACTCAAACAATGTGTCCAAATTCTCTGCTTTGTGCAAAATCGGCTTGTCCACTTCTATCGGCGGCTCATCGGTAACGGGCGTCAGCACTGAAAGCGCCACGTCGTGCAGTTCAGCCCCGCCGGGAGCACGCGGCTCTTCAACGGTTATGCCGTCAACAGCCAATACCGTGCCGATCTGCATGCCACGCAGCTTCTCGACTTCGTCTTTATTGTCGATGACAACCTGGACAAGACCCCTGCGGTCGCGCACGTTGATAAATGTCAGTCCACCTAACAGGCGCTTTTTGTGCAGCCAGCCCTCGATCCGCACTTTTTGGCCGATGTGCGACTTCACGTCGCTGGAGAGAGTTCGTTCCATAGAATATTCCTTGTTTAGTTGGTGCGGCTGAGGTAGGGTCGGATGCGCATGCAACCAGCGCCGGCTAGTTGCTGCCGACCCAGGAATTCATATTGGAATCATCCACGCGCATACACATTTGGTGTTATTCTACCACCTCTGTTGGCTTTTCGGTAGCATTTTCTTCGGGCAATGGTTTCTTCGCGCGGTCGTGGCGGTGCACGACGGCTTGGCGGTCGTCATGGCGCCCAAACGCTTGGTGCTCGATCGTACCAAACAGCTTGCGCATGACATCGCTGAGCGTGACGATCCCCGTGTACTCGTCCATCTTGTTCACGACAACAAAGAGATGTTGGCCCGTTTCGTAAAATGCGCGCAGCACGCTCTCTAGGCTATCTAGCTCGTGCACGTACGCCAAATGATGGTCGTAGTTGTCGCGGACTTTGCCATGTTGCCGGACATCCGCGACCATGCCAACTGCCAGCGTGCCGACAATATTGGACTTTTTGCCCTCGTACACTGGATAGCGCTGATGGCCGCTTTGGTGCAGTTCCGCCAGGAACACCGGGCTGATATCATCGTCGATACCGACCGACTTGACCTGCTTGCGCGGCACAGCGATGTCGCCAGCGGTGACGTTGCCGAACTGCAGCGCGTTTTGCATGAGCTTGATTTCTTGTTCGCTGATCCGGCTATCTATTTGGCTGGATTGGCGCTCCAATAGCTCAGCCAGGTCTTCGCGCTCGTATATCCCCGTATGCCCCGCATCGTGGTAGCGCGCAAGTAGTGGAATGATGGACGAGGCAAGCGGGTGCGTAATCCGTAATATATGCAGGAGCGCCGGTGTCGACCAGATGGCAGCCTGCGCGCCAAGGCGCGTCAAGCGGGTGCGCGGCAGCCAAACGTAGGTGAAGAGCAGCACGAGGCCGACCACCACAAAACTCAGCACCGCCGGGGCAGCTAATGACAATAGCACGAACCCGCCAGCAGCGCCTAGGCTCATTACTGTGAAAAGCAGCAGCTTCAACTCGTCGCCGTACGCCGCCGCCTGGAACAACGTCGTGGATACGAAATCTTGCTGCGCTGCCAACCGTTTCAGCTCGCGGTACGGCACATAAAAATACGCTTTCTCCAAGGTCATTGCCAGTAGCGCGACGGATAGTAGTAATATAGCGAAAATGTATGTCAGCATACTTACCATGGTACCATTTTGCCTTCCACTGGGTGCTGTATACTGAAGTAAGCAATTAAGCGAGGCACCGTATGTCGAAGCAGTTTTGGCTCGTGCTCGGAGCGATCATCGTCGTCCTGGGCGCTATATTATTCGTCACTAACCATAACAATCCCAGCAGTACTGGCGCAAGCGGGACGCCAACCAGCCACACCGAAGGCACCAGCGCCGCAGGCGTCAAGCTCGTTGAATACGGTGACTTCCAATGCCCTGTTTGCGGTACGTTCTACCAGGTCGTCAAACAGGTCGCTGACAAATACAATAACAGCGTCGTTTTCCAGTTTCGCAACTTGCCACTGACCTCCATTCACCCGAACGCGTTTGCCGCCGCCCGCGCCGCCGAAGCTGCCGGGTTGCAAAACAAATACTGGGAAATGCACGACCTGCTCTACACCAACCAGAGCACTTGGGCAAACTCAACAGACCCGTTGCAATTATTTGACAGTTACGCGCAACAGTTAGGATTGAATGTGACCAAGTTTAATACTGATTACGCCAGTGACGCGGTCAACCGGGCTATCAACGCCGACCTTAACGCGTTTGCCCAAACCGGCGACGAGATGGCGACGCCGACGTTTTACTTGGATGGTACCAAGCTCGACAACCTCTCGCTGGCCGACAGCACCGGCACGCCAAACATCGACGCGTTTTCAAAGATAATCGACGCCGAACTCGCCAAGAAATCTTCAGCCACCAAGCCATAGCCAAAAAGCAACGTCAAGCCAACAAGCTCTCCTTCAGTCAAACACCAGCTTTCACGGAAGCTACATTCAGTCGCTGTAGACATAAATAGATAATACTGGTAAGCATGATTTGCTCTTAAAGCAAATTTGTGCTATTAATATAAATAGCCTCTAAAAAACAAATCATGCCTAACAACCTAGAAGACAAAGTGATAGTAGCTGACGGACCGGATACTGACCTTTCCCCGGTTGATACTGCTTCGCACGTTGATGCAAGCTCAGTTGAGCTCAAACGAGGTATCAGCCGTCGTGAGCTCTTACGACGAGCCCGTACCGTACTCATCCTCGGCGCGGCATTAACGGGACCAAACGCAATCTTAAAGGGTGTGGAGATCGCAGACTTTATCAATGATGGCTCTTATGAGTACGCTGACGACCCGATTGTGACCCGCCCAATATATCTTGGAGACATGAGTAGACCCGCTGAAGAGGATTACACTCAGGCAGAAGTATTAGTTGGGGATAGTATTACTTGGGGATACGAACGTGGCCACCAGGTGTGTGTCGCCGAAATAGTTTCACAAGACGTAAACAAAATTATGGCAGCCGCCGGCATACGCAAGCCGCGCAGTCGAGACGGACAGGAGCAAGGCTATTGGGGTAATTTGATGTATGCTTACCCTGGCATAACTACAGCTGAGGTCGCTGATCAAGTTCATCGCTTTGCGACGGTTATGCGCACTAACTATCCTGGGTATAAAGGTCCTGTACGATTCGAGGGCAGTATGGGTGGGAATGATGCGCTGTACTATTTTAGCGACCATATGAACTTGTTTCGTATCGGGTCAATTATCAGCGATTTTAGGGGTTTCTTAGGCAAATATCAGTCACAATCCCAGGGAATTCTGGAAGAACTTGCAAGTCTCCGCGATACTGTTCCCGGGTTGCAAATGATCAATATAGCTAGCCTGCCTGACATAGGACGCTCAAGTTTGTGGTATATGAAGATACCCTTCATCGCGCAAATAGCTACTGCGGCGTGTAAACGCATGAACCGCACGCTGGTCGATACATGCAAAGAGGTAAGCGAACGAACCGGCGTTGAAATCAATGTCTACAATATGTTCGACCTGCCAATAAGTGACATACATCCTACTAAGAGAGGATACGACAAAGAGGCAGCTCGAAGAGAAGAGCGCATGATAGGCACATTCCCGGATGGAACGCGGACTTTGGCCGACGAAGCTAAACGACATAAGGTAGCCACTGTACAGCCCCCGGCTTTCGTTCAGACAATAACAACGTAACTAGTACTGCAAGAACTGTTGCCACGATGCGCGGCGGACGTCCACGTGGACGCGTGACGGTTTGGTATCGATGATTTTTATTTTGACTGGCATTCTACTAGCTCCCAACTAACAAGCTGCCTTAGCGGCAACAGCCACCAAGACCATAACTTTTATATTTTTGTTAATTTTTGTCTCACATGGCGGCTCTCGCTGTCCGCTTGGTGTACATAGAGTAGTGTAGCAAACTGCTCGTGCTTGTCAATAAGCGGAGACGGTTCGTGTCCAGCACTTAGCTGCTTTGTGCTACCAGCCCGTCCAGCTCGGTTTGCAGTTGGAAGTCAACGCCCGCGGCGGCATACGCTTCGTAACTGGCGAATGGCTGTGCCAGTTGCACTTCGCCAGCCGACAAGACCAATTGGTCGGCGGCTGGGTCGGGTCCCAGGGGTTCGCATGATACGATTTCGATAGTTCGCCCTTCGCTTGTCCTATACTCACCGCCCCCGTTCGTAAACTGCAAAATCCGTCCTGCCTGGTCAAGCGCGAACCCTGCATGAAGAAACACCGGTTTGCCTTCTACGTGAGCGCTATCAACAGCTATTGTTGATTCATATAGCATCCGTACTGGTATACGTAGCTCCATTATTGGGCTGCCCGTAAGGGTGGGTATGCCAGGTTTCCTGGCCAGGACTACCGCGCCGGGACCTGCTTCCCAATCAATGCCTGCGGCAATTTCGGCCGCGCGGCAGAGCAGCTCGAAACGGACCGCCAAAGCTGCGTTTCTCGCCTGTTCGGCGGCTGGGGAAAGGTTATTATAACCACCACTACTATCAGTCTTGGACATAGGGCTCCTTCGTTGGGTAGTGGATAACTATAGCACGTTTAGGAATTATTCCGATGGCGGGCGTTACGCCCGGTGCAATTCCCTGCTGAATTTGAGCAAAACATCACGAAGGTGGGCTTTGCTGGCGTCAAAGAGGTATCTTACGATTTATTCGGCAGGGATGCCTTCGCAGCACTTGGTCGGCATTTTGCACGCTGGGCAGACGAAATGGCCATGCATAGGTTCGATCGGGTAGTGGCCGCAGTTGTCGCAGAAGAATTCGGGCGATTGCTCTGCAACGAGCTCGCGGTAGATGTCAGTATCACCGGGATTGTTGGTATCCATGGTAGTAGTATATCCCAGCGATGCTTGGTATACTGATAGCATAAGAGCAATAAAATAAACATCATATTGGAACTATGGCTCCCGACGGTATTTTTCTCCAACTGAGTTTGGTCATCGTGCTTGGCGCGGTGGTCGCGGTCGTGATGCGCCTGTTGCGCCAGCCGCTTATCTTGGGCTACATATTGACTGGCGTGATCGTCGGTCCGACCGTGCTCAACTTGCTCCGCTTGGACACGTTCGACGCGTTTGCCAGCATCGGCATCACACTGCTGCTTTTCATCATCGGCTTGGGCATGAATGTTTCCGTCATCAGGCGGCTCGGAAGCACTGTCTTCGTCGCGGCGATGGTCGAGTTTTTGACCGTCGGTTCGGCCGGGTTCGTCGTGGCCAGTTTGCTCGGTTTCACGCGCACTGAAGCGCTCATCGCGGGATTATGCCTGTTCTTCAGCAGCACAATCATCATCGTCAAGATCTTGACCGACAAGAAAGAGCAGAACCGCCTGCACGGCCAGATTGCCATCGGCATCATCCTGCTGGACGACATTGTGGCGACGATCGCCCTGCTGTTGGTGACAGCTGGCAAGAACCACGATGCGGGGCTGTCGCACCTCGGCATGCTGGTGTTGCAAGGGTCGCTGCTGGCGGCGTTTATGATCCTGATGAGCAACGTGCTGCTGCCAAGAATTACGCGGTTTGTTGCGGGATCGCAGGAAATGCTGTTCCTGTTCGCAGTCGGCTGGGGCTTTGGCGTTGCCAGCCTATTCGAGATCGCGGGGTTTTCGATTGAGATCGGCGCGCTGTTCGCCGGCGTGTCGCTGGCCGGACTGCCCTACGCCCAGGAGATCGAGGCGCGGTTGAAGCCGCTCCGTGATTTCTTCGTGGTCCTGTTTTTCATCGTGCTCGGCAAGAGCCTGACACTGACGGGCGTGACGGACGCTATCGTGCCAGGACTGGCGTTGGCTGCCGTGGTAATCATACTTAAACCTGCCACAATCGTGGCGACGCTCGGCGCGATGGGGTATAGCAAACGGGTCAGTTTCATGGCCGGCATCCACTTGTCGCAGATCAGCGAATTCTCGATCGTTCTGGCGGTGCTGGCGGTCAATACGGGCGTGGCGGGCGGGCGCCTGAGCACGGCAATCACGCTGGTTGCGATTTTCACGATCGCCAGTTCGTCGTACCTGACGCATTATGACAATGGGCTTTTCAAACTATTCGACAAATGGCGGTTGATGCTTTTCGAACGCACGAAGACCAAAGAGCGGCGACGGGCGCCCGGTTACCAACTCGTTCTGATCGGTTACAGCCGCGGTGGGCAGGATTTTATCAAGACATTCCAAGGGCTCCATAAGCGCTACATTGTCATCGACTATGACCCGTCGGTCGCCGACGTGCTGCAGGAGAAGCGCATCCCGTATTTGTACGGCGACGCGACGGACACGGAGCTGCTCGACGAGATCGGCATCCACACCGCCAAACTGATTATCAGCACGGTGACGGACTTCGAGACCAATTCGCAACTGGTCCGCCATCTGAACCTTTTGAACCCAGAAATAGTCATCGTCTGCAATGCCAGTAGCTACGAAGAAGCGCTGCAGTTGTATGAATTAGGTTCAAGCTACGTCATAATCCCCCACCACGCCAGTACCGACCATCTCAATTCGCTCATCCAGCGCAACGGCATCGACCGGCGGCACTTCGACCGCTACCGCGCCAAACACCTGCAAAAATTAGAACAAGATCACCCATTGTCTGCTGCCGAGGGCGCCCTTTAAGACGCAGTTACTACCGTGCGAACCGCTTTGCTGCCCGCAGTCTTTTGCCTAGCGCGACGGGCGATACCGCCGATATCGATAACTTCGCCGTTCGGGCCAAGGCACGCCCCGCATCCCGCGCGCATACAGTGGGCTTTGCCGTCGGGGTCACGGCGAACATGCACGCGCCACCTCGACTTACTTTCGGATCCGTCGTCGTCGTACTTGCTGCAGTAGCAGTTATCGATCCAGTAATCGCAGGCTTCCTCGCTCTTTGCCTGGCGCTCGTTGTCTTTTGCTTTGCCGCCGTATGGTTCCTGCGGATTGCCGATTTCGGCCCCTGGTTCTTCATCCGCGCCGTCTTTGATGAAGTGTAGCCCCGCGCAGCCGCTATAGCTTCGCTTGGCCTGGATGCCGGCTTGTACGTGCCGGGCAAGCTGGGCATGCATCGCCGCGGCGGGCATGCCGCCACTCATGGCTCCCGCCGGTTGGGGATCTGCTGGTTCAAACCAATCATGGTTGCCGCTGGAAATACCGGCACCCAGCCGCGCCCGCAAGTCTTCCACCAACGCATAACGGACGAGCCGTTCCATAGTGCGGCCGGAGGCGGCTGTGAATTCTGGCTCGCCATCCGCAAGCCGCGCAAGTTCTGACTTCATCTCGGTATCATCGAGCACGTCTGCCGAGATTGTTTGCAGGAGCGCGGCCGCCAGGCCTTGCATCGTTTCGTTGTTTTCGCCGCTATAGAGCGCAGTGGCAAGCGGACGGATGTAGTGATCGAAATACCGCTGGACGATAGCGTCGTGCTGGCGTAGGAAGTCAGTGACCGAGTAACGCCGATGTGTTTGCCCGATCTGCCGGTAGTACGACTCGCGGATCCGGCCCGCCAGGCCAAGCGCATCTTTGATAGGCATATTGGCACGTAGCCCATGGCGGATCCATTCGTCAGCAGGTGTGTCGGCAGGCACGTCCAAGCCGAAGGCACCCAACACGGCGCGCCAATCTTGCTTGCTGCTCGCCTCGACCGACAGGCAATGCGCGGTTATCTTGCCGCCGACGTTCACGTACACTTGCACGAACGACATACCGGGAACGTAGCCGAGGCCGCCCATGTCTATTCCCTGGGAAAATGCTTCTTCGGGGCACATGCTGAGGACGGCATAGACGTCACCGGGATTCGCCAACGCGTCCACAGCTTCAGCGGTCAAGACATCGCCGTAATCGCGCGCTGCTTGCACGCGTTTGCGCGGGTCCTTGCTGGCTTCTGCTTGTGACGCCTCGTGACCGCGCCGGACAATGTCAATCATCGGCGTGCCGTCAGCGGCAACCGCACGGCCGTTTTCGACTTCGAAATCGTACGTCCGCGCGACATCAAGCAAATGAGACAGCTCTTTGTCGGTCTTCAGGTTTTCAGCTGCTCCCGCCGCAAAATCCGCGTACGCGAGCCCGGCGGCAATCACCCCCTCGCGGGAAGACCCGCGGCAAGCCAGCTCGCCGAGCCGGCGCAATGTTTCCATCGACAGCGCGTACACCTCCGGGCCAACAGCTTTTGGCATAGCGAACGGATCGGTTTCGAAGGGCACAGTAACCATAGGGCTATCGCGCCACCGGGCGGTATGCTAGGCTGCGCCGCGCCGCTGTAATCGCAACCGCGTACAAGCCGAATAGCACTGCTGAGTAAAATGCATCACTGAACACGGTATTACGGAAGAACGGCAGCGCCATGGCATAACATTCGGCAAGACCGCTCCAACTATGAGCGTACATGCCGCTGGCAACCCAGACGGCGAAGTTGGTGGCAACAAAGAAGAAGCTGCTCGCCGCCAACACCACGGCGGCACCCTTGTATATTGTTGGCCTGCGCAACCACACATTGCTTGCCAGGACAACCAGCACGTAGCAACACCACACGATGGGCATGATGTCGTAGAAACCGATGAGCGCATCGGAAATAATTGCGGCCACGAGCGGCACCCACCATGCCAACTTTCGCGGAAGTACTGCGCCGCCAAAGATTGCCACCGCGGTCATGGGCGCAAAATTCGCCGGGTGCGGCAGCAGGCGTGCCGCGGCAGCGAACACGACCAAGCATATCGCGATAACTAGCGTATATTCGCCGCGCCCTTTCATTGCAACTTCCACATGAGCATGTCGCTATTTTTGGTTACGTAGCTGCCAGCGCCGACAGAAGCCTCTTTGCCATTGATATAAAACGTCCAGTATTTCGGGCCGTTGCCGGCGACGCCGTTGATGCTCACGACAAGGTCGCCGAACGAGTAATGTTTGGTGCTAACGGTGGCATGTTGCTTCAGCAAGGCAAGCGCGTCGGAACCATCACGGCCAGGGTAGCTGATTTGCGCCAATTGGTGCTGGGTGCTGGCAGCTGCAGCTGGAGCAGCAGGTTTGTGCGCAATATATACCCAGGCACAGCCGCCGGCGATAATCGCCACCAGCAAGATAGTCGTGGCGACGATTTTGGTTTTAGTGCGAACTGCTCGGTTCATGGATACCCCCACTTTTCTCGGGTGCGGGCAGCCAAAAATGGATGCTCTTGCTCGAGAGACTTTAAGAAACCGTATCTGGCTTTAACAGTTGCGGCACAGCTCGGGAATTGCACCCGAATTCCGGTTCTGATTGTTAACAATTAGTAGTGTAGCAGCCGAGTCACACGCTAGATATAGTAATTTTGATGACGTTTATGCACTAGTTGACTGCAAAACTCTTGACGATCTGGGCAAACGTCGTGTAATCAGGGTTCGGGCTGTTGTCGGTGTAGACGAGCAGTATACGGTGTTTGCCAGTTGTTTGGCTGGTAAGAGTAACCATATTCATGCCTTCGTCGGAACCGATCGCAACAACGTCGCGCTCATAGTTGCCAATGTCGCACAAGAAGTTAACGCCATTCCATTTTGCGGACGCGGTACCGGTCCGGGTTGACGCTGCCGTCTTGTCGGTGAAATTGACACAGTTGTCTGACGTCGTGCCGATCGCGTTCAGATGGTCTCCGTCGGCTTCAACCGGCAAGAGGTGGTTGACCGCCAGATTGGTTGGAATATCGTCTATGTATACGTCGAGCCACCGCGCCCGGTCGTCTTTGACCGTTCCCTGCCAAGTGACTAGTGGCAATGGAGACGTACCACCTGTATTAATATGCTCTTGCCACGTACTTGGAACATCGAACGAAACATTGCCTTTGATAATATGTTTGGTCTGCGTGCTGCTAATGGGGACATTTTTGACAACCGCGTTGGACTGGTTCAGGACGGTACTTGGCTGCAAGAGCTGCCTGGCACCCATGACACCACCAACTACAAGACCGGCAAGGATGCATACGATGACGGCAAGCCGGATATAGTGGTGCTTGGGCCGATGGCCGAGTTGGTACATAGTAATTTTTACATTTCTATGCAATATCATTATAGCGCTACCGGTTATTACTTTTGCAAGCTGTTATGTTTCTTGAGCACGGCGAGGCGAGGCTGGAAGCTTTGGGCCGCGGCATCGAGCCCGAGCACGTGCAGCGCGCCCACGAGCACCAACAGGCTATCTAAGTCTTGTCCGGCGCCGGAGCTTTCCGCCTGTGCGAACATATGCTCGACTTTGCTGACCAGCCATTTCTCCTCGGCGGGCGCGACCATGTTGGTCGTGAACGCCATATCCTCGGCAGGCTGGGTCAGCTCGAGCGACCGGGCGGAATAATCGCGCTTTTTCAGGTGCCCCCGTTTGATCAGGCTGCGCACGTGCAGCGCGACGGTCGCGACCGACGTGTAGTTCAGCCCGTTCATGATCTCGCGGTAGCTCGGGCTGTAGCCGTGCTGTTGGATAAATTCACCTATGAACGTCAAGAGCTCACGCTGCTTCTTGGTCGGGCGCACCGGAACGGCAGGAGGTGTTTGTTTTTCGTTCATGCTTATGACTATAGCGCGTATTATTGCGCGCCTTCAAGCGGGCCGGGCTGCTTAGGCCGAAAAACCCAGTATTTGTACCACAGCCATTTCCATACATTGAAGAATTGCGAAGCGATGAACAAGCCAATAAACGGCGAGACGCCCACCCACTTAAGGCCGCCGACCAATGCGTAGTCGATAACGAGGTTTACCAAGCTAATGGCCGTGAACTTGCCGAATATCACCCGTGGCTGGTGCCCGTGGCGCTCTTCCTTAAACGCAATGAGATACTGGATAGCAAAATTAACGGACCAGCCGAGCGTGTCGCCAACAATCTTGGCTGGCAGCCAAGACCAGTGCAACAAGCCATACAAGAAACTGAACACCACGTAGCCGATCACGAAGAACGCGAGTCCGCCGGCGTTGAAAAAGACGAATTGCACGACGCCTTTTTTGGTAGGGCGTTTGAGCCGTTTCATGGCTTTGGTCGCGGCGTTCCGAGCGTGATACCGGCTAATCCCCAGAAAATATATGCGAGCGTGTCATCAGCCCACACGTGGCTGAGCAGCCCGACGAAGCTGATACCAGCCAGGCCGGCTAGCAAACCGAGTGCTAAGGGGTCGCGGCGGCGCAGCCAGAGCTGGCGGGCAAGCAGCGCGTTGATCGCCAAGAATAGCCCGAGCCCGACAATGCCTGTCTCTTGCCCGATCTGCAGGAAGTAGTTTTCCGCGATCCTGCCGGGATGACCGGTGTTGTATAGCGACGCCGGGCCAGCCGTGCCCGGGCCGCGGCCGAGCGGCTCGGTTGCCACGTCGCGGGCGCCTTGCTGGAATGCCGCGACGTGCGCTTCATTAGACGTAGTTTGGACGGCAGAACGCGTCTGCGTATGGAAGAAGACGTTCTGGAAGGTTGTGTCGTCCCGAAGCAAGAGAACAATCCCACTGGAAAGCAGCGTGCAGAGCGCGGCGATTACGAGCGCGTAAACGCGTGCTTTCCGGCTGCGCAAGCTCGCCCAAACCATGCACACGAGCGCAATCCCCAGGCCGATCCAGGCGCTGCGGGAAAAGGTCAGCGCGAGCACCAGCGCGCCGAAAGCCACAAAGACGCCGCCGACCGCCAAGACACGGCGTTTGCGAGGCTGCAACAACTGTCTGCCCTGCGTGAGCATCACAGGCGTGAATAAACCTAGCACAACAACTAGGTAAGCGCCGAGCGGGTTGGCACCACGCAAACTGGACATGACGCGGATATACGCGATGTTGTGGTTGATCGTCTCGTACGGAAAAATAGTCGCATTACCATAACCCAGGTGTGCCATAAAATCATATGGCAGCACGAAATACTGCAAGAGCCCAATGATAATGACCACGGCCGCCGGCCAGAATACCAGCCGCGCCCACCAGGCATGCAGCCAGGGAACCTTGGCGGCAACCACCCAGGCAACGAGGAAAAATAACACATAACGCGTATCGCTGGCCCAACCATATAACAGCGCCGGCAGGGCAACGTTTCCCAACGCGTACGCGGCAATCCCCCATGCGATTTGGACCGCGATGTACAACCCGATAAGCCGGGCCAGCCACGACGCGGCCAGCCGGCGGCGAAGCGAGGGATCTTTTGCCAGCACCAGGACCACGCCGCCCACGAGCACGGCAAGCAAACATTCCTTCCACAGCCGTAGCGCGGTATAGTGGCCGGCAAACGACGAAACCCACACCGTAAGCAGCGCATGGAACGGCATTGCTACGATGACCACGGCAATGGCGGCAGCCAGCCAAGCGGCAAGGGTTTGACTGGTCAAACGGTTTCGCATAGGTGTTACAATTTAGTATATTCCATGAAGAACAATACCTCCCTTGTTTATAGCGTTTTCTTGGTTGCCGGCGATTTCGTCGCCCTGCTTGCCGCCTTTACCATAGCCTACGTTCTCCGGGTGACGCTCGACCACACGCCGATCAGCGCCGACGTTCACGCCCTGACCTACATCAGCCTGCTTGCGACGCTTTTGCCGTTTTTCCTGGTCGTCTTCGCGTTGCTGGGGCTGTATAGTTCACGCGCGCAGTGGAACCGATTCAGGGAGTTTGGCAACCTCGCCGTCGGCTGCTTTATCGGCATCATGGGAGTCATCAGCTACAGCTACGTCGCGAACGTGCGGATTTTCCCCGCCCGGCTGGTTACCCTGTACGCATTTCTGCTGGCGTTCTTCTTGATATTGCTGTTCAGGACGATCGCCCGCGGCATCCGCCGCTCGCTGTTCCGTTATGGCATTGGCGTAACACGCGTGCTCGTCGTCGGCGACACGCCATTGTCATTGGAGCTTATACGGCAACTCGCGAACACCACCGCGACCGGCTACCGAGTCGTCGGCGTGGTCGGCTGCCAGAACAACCACCCAGAAAGCGATATTGCTTGCTACGAAGACTTCGCGGCTGCGACGACGGCGCTTGGCCACCAGGTCGACATGGTCGCCCAGACGGAACTCTATACTTCGGACATCAAAAACAGCGAGATTTTGGTTTACGCCCAGGAAAACCACCTGGACTACCGCTTTACCCCTGGCAACAGCAGTATTTTCGTCGGCAAGCTAGAAGCCGAGCTATTCCAATCGATCCCGGTCATAGCCGTCCACCAGACCGCGCTGATCGGCTGGGGACGCGTCGCCAAGCGTGCGACCGACCTCGTACTGGGCTCGCTGGCATTAATCATTGCATCGCCCGTCATGCTTGCCGTCGCGGTTGCCATCAAGCTCTACGACGGCGGCCCGGTATTCTTCCGCCAAGAACGCATGACGCGCGGCGACAAAGTTTTTAGGATCTACAAATTCCGCTCGCATAACCGCAAATACAGCGGGCTGAGCCCAGAGGAGGGTTTCGCGAAAATGGGACGCCCTGACCTGCTCGAAGCATACCGGGCGCATGCCGATTCCTTGCCGAACGACCCGCGTGTCACGCCAATCGGCCGGTTCATCCGCCGCACGAAGATCGACGAGCTGGGGCAGCTCATAAATGTCGTGAAGGGAGATATCAGCCTGGTCGGGCCGCGCGCCATCGTGCCCGGGGAATTGTCGGCATACAAAAAGCGTCATGCTATTTTAAGCGTCAAATCCGGCATTACCGGGCTAGCGCAAGTTTCGGGGCGCGACGATATCAGCTTCAGCGAGCGCCGGCAATTGGATTTGTACTACGTCCAGAATTGGAGCTTCTGGGGAGACTTGGTCATCATGGCCAAAACATTAGTTGTCGTGCTCGCCCACAAAGGCACTAGGTAGCCAACCTTAATTGACCCTGAGAAAATACCAGGCTAGAATAAAGGCTACGAGTGGACAGCGGCAGCGTGCAGTAGCAACCGGTGAAGCAGCCCGCCCACCAAAAACATGACACCACAAACTGCGAGAAACAGATTACGGTTCCGGGACCGCCCGGCAACATCAGGCGCCCTGCCGAACGCCGGGCGCACTGCCCCGCCGACGGTCAAGCGCGCGATGAGCGTCGGGCAAAACCTCGTGCCGCGCGGTTCTGCCGCCCGGCCTGTGGCGCCCCGTCCCGTCCCGGCACCAAAACAGCAACCACAAGTCACACAAAAAGACGCGCCCTTGCGCGTTGCCATCGTCCACGATTGGCTAGTTGGCGGCGGGGCAGAACTCGTCGTTGAGCAACTGCACAAGCTGTTCCCGGACGCGCCGATTTACACGTCGTATTGCACGCGCGAATGGCGGCGGCGGTTGGATGGCAAGGTCAAGACCGGCTGGCTACAGTGGTGGCCGTTTTCACGGTTACGCAAATATCTCGCCGTCTGTCGTATTTGGTGGTTCACCCGCCTGGACTTCACCGGCTACGACCTTGTCATCAGCAGCTCCGGCGCCGAAGCAAAAGGCATCCGCGTGCCCCACTCGACCATCCACATCAACTACTGCCACGCGCCGACACACTACTATTGGAGCCGGTATAACGAGTATATGGAGCACCCTGGGTTTGGCGCGTTCGACGGGTTGGCGCGGTTCGGGCTGAAACATTTGGTCGGCCCCTTGCGCAAATGGGACTACAAAGCCGCTCAGCGGCCTGATTACATCATTGCCAATTCAACGCATATCAAAGCCGAGATCCAAAAATATTATGATCGCAGCGCCACGGTTATTTACCCGCCCGTCTACACCGAGCGTTTCAAGGCGCTCGTCGGCACCAAGAAGCGCAAAGGGTTCATCGTTTCCGGGCGGCAGACACCGTACAAACGCTTTGACTTGGCAGTCGTCGCCTGCACTAAGCTCGGCTTGCCATTGACTGTTATCGGCACCGGGCCGGAACATCGCCGCCTGCGGAAACTTGCCGGCAAGACCGTGACATTCCTCGGCAAAGTCAGCGACGAAGTATTGGAAGAAGAGTTCGCCAGCGCGAAGGCACTCCTGTTCCCGGGGCTTGACGACTTTGGTATCACGCCGCTCGAGGCAATGGCTGCCGGGACGCCAGTCGTCGCCTATAAAGCCGGCGGCGCGCTCGACTATATTATCCCGCACAAAACGGGCGTGTTCTTTGACGAACAAAGCGTGACCAGCCTCGCGAAAGCCCTGCGTGAAGTTACCAAAGAGCAATTTGCCAGCGTCGAGATTTCCCACTTTGCCGAGCGCTTCACGCGCGAACGCTTCCGCCGCAATATGCGCCTGCTCGTCAAAAAAGTCATGTCCGAAGCTTGAAGTAATTGGCCTTTAGGCAGCCAAACCGACTTTGCCATCGTGCCTGACAACCAGTCCGGTGCGCTTTTGCCACAAGCCCAGCGCCCGCCGCACGCTGTCCGGCTGGCCCGCGTATAGCCCATCCAGCACTATGCTATCAAGGCGTGTCCACATTGCTTTTATGGCACCACCATCCTTGTCATGCGATGCGTCGAGCGGTATGTCTTTGCCGTCAGCCAAGTGTACGTGATAAACTCTGTCTTCGATGTACGCTTCGTCGGTATTGCGAGGGTCGTCGGCGTATCCGGCGTCGACACAATCATCCTTCGTGACCGTTACGCCAAGGGCCGCGCGTGTTTCCTCGCCAAGCTCACGGAGCGCGGTCTGTAGCGGTGCTTCGCCAGGCATTTGCATGCCGCCGGGCACGCCCCACACGCCATCCTTGCGTTTGATAAGCAATATCTCCGTGTAGCCCTGGCGGTTGATCCGCGTTACGACCATCGTGCCAGCAAAGTTCGGCCCATAGTTGCCGAGTTCGCCACGACCCTTCATGCCCGTCGGCCCCATCGGGTTCCGCGGTACGCCTCTCGCGTCCACGGACGGCTTGCCTTCGTAGCCTACAAAACCAGAATCATAGTTGATCGATCGGCGCGGATCCGTTGGGTCGGCCCAGTATCTTTCCGGGTCGACTCCCGCCGGGTCGTTGGAACGATCGGCAGCCAACACGGACGGCGATGTATACGTCGGATAATCCGATGAATTATAAGCAGCTGGATCGAGCGTGTCCCAGGTGACGCCATCGGCGATCGGATACCTGGGCGGGTAGCCAGCCGGCTGTGATGTGCGGTCTTTGACGTGCCCTGGCAAGTGCCTATCAAGCGGAAAGTCGGCCGGGACCAACCGCTCTGCGGCCGGTATATGTTCTACGGCAGGCATGACGTCTTTCCAGACGTTCAGGGCAACGCGCAGCAGCGCTTGCATGCGGGCATTGAAACGGCCTTCTCCGCGCCGCGTGGCGGCGATGTGTGCAAGTGTTGCTTCCCCACGAAGGAAGCGGTCGTACGGCTGGAACGAGAGATGCGTCGAACTCGTTATCCGTGCCGGCGCATTTTCCCAGGCAGCCTGGTGGGTCTCGCCGACCATCCAGCCGGCGTTGGACAGGCGGGCTAGCATGTCAAATGCCCGCTCCTCGTCCGCCGATAATTCCCCATCACTGCGATACGGCAAGCTATCCACTATCTGCCGTTCGGGCTCAGTGACAGCAACTGCCTTGAGCATTGCCTGCAGCCGTTCAGGCGAAGCCACCAGCCTTTGGGCATATTGGTTATCCGCCAGGAACTTCCCCAGGCCGAGCTGGCGGGCGGCATAGTTAACCGCATCGACGAAATCAATCTTGCCGAGAAAAGCCGGTACGTCCGTAACGGTGCCGATGCCAACCGCTTGCAGTGCATCCGGCAGGTACTCACGGGCAAGTACGCGTGGCACTTCCAGGATGTGATGATACTGCTCCGGGCTTACCTGTGCCGGGCGGCCATCACCGTCAAACAATGCTTGGAACGAGAGGCCGGTACGATTGGAGGCGCGCCAAAACACGTCGTACAACTCGCCCGAATCAACCTGGCCACCCTCTTCCCGCTGCATTCTCGCGGCGAGCACCGACGACACGCCGGCAACTACATCGCTCATCTCGCGGTTGCGGTCTTCAAAGCTCATCCCGAGCGATGCCAAGGCGTGCGCGCTTTCGTATGATTCGAGCGCGTTCAGCGTTTCAATGCGGGCGCCGGTCGGCTGTATGCCTGGTTGTGTTTCTGCCATATTCCCGTGTCACCTCGTTATCTGTTGATATGGGGTGGTATTATGAACGATTGCCGCTTAAAGTCAAATCCCTTTATCTGGCTTGATGCACCCCGTCATTCCCGCGACAGCGGGAATCTAGTTCAGAATGAGTTATTTATTGCTGGATTCCCGGTCGAGCCGGGAATGACAACCAAGGAGAGGTTCTGGGAATGAAAACCTTCGATCCGGCAAGAATAAGCACTTATTTAATATCTCAGAAAGTTAATTATAGTAATTTAGAGCTTGACTTTTCTATGAATGAGCTATAATTAACGTCATGTGCGGTATCGTAGGTTATATTGGAAACAAGCAAGCCAGCACAGTCGTCCTGGACGGGCTCAAAGCGCTCGAATACCGGGGCTACGACTCAGCCGGCCTGGCAGCCCTGACGGGCATACAAACCATCAAGCTCCTTAAGACCGTCGGTCGCGTGCAGGCGCTCCAAGATATGGTTGAGGAGAACCAGCTTGGCAAGAGCGTCAACGCCATCGGCCACACCCGTTGGGCGACGCATGGCGTGCCAAGCGACCGGAACGCCCATCCCCACGCCAATGCCGACGGAACGATTTATGTCGTGCACAACGGTATCATCGAAAACTACCAAGATATCAAGGCTAAGCTGCAATCCAAAGGCTACGTCTTCGTGTCCGAGACAGATACAGAGGTCGTGCCCCACCTTATTGATTACTATGTCCACGAAGGCTTGCCTTTCGATGGTGCGTTCAAGGCCGCGATCCGCGATTTGCGCGGCGCGTACGCCATCGTCGCATTATCGACGCTGGAGCCGGACAAACTATTCGCCGCAAAGCTGGGCAGCCCGCTTGTCTTAGGTGTTGGCGACCACGAAATGATCGTCGCGTCCGACGCGAACGCGCTCATCGAACATACCAACCGTGTCGTATACGTAGAAGACGGCGAGACACTCGTCGTTAGCCGCGACACATTCAAGATCGAGGAATTAAAAGATGAAAAACCGGTCAACCACAAGGTCGAGCTGCTAGAAGGCAGTGCCGAAGCGGTCAGCCTGGGCTCGTACCCGCATTTCATGCTCAAGGAAATATACGAAGCGCCGGCGACGATCAAGAATGCCACTGCCGGGCGCGTCCTGGCTGATGCCGGCATCGTAAAGCTCGGCGGGCTGGAAGCCATCCGGGAACAACTCGGACACATCGACCGGATCATCATCGTATCGTGCGGCACGTCGTACTACGCCGGGCTACTCGGCGAATACTTGATTGAGGAATTAGCGGGCATTCCGGTGGACGTCCAACTCTCCAGCGAATTCCGCTACCGAGAAGAACCCCTGTCGCGCAGCACCGCGGTGCTCGCTATCTCGCAGTCGGGCGAAACTGCCGACACCATCGCAGCGCTGAAAAAAGTCGAGAATTACGGCATGCTGCGCTTGGGCATCGTAAACGTTGTCGGCTCGACGATCGCCCGCATGACCGACGCCGGCGTCTACTGCCACGCTGGCCCAGAGCAATCCGTCGCCAGTACCAAGGCGTTCATCGCCCAGGTGTCCATCCTTTTGCAAATCGCGCTGCTATTGTCACGTGGCGATCAGCCGCTCTACAAGCCGCTGCTCAAGGAACTAGAAGCATTGCCGGCAAAAGCCGAGGCGGCGCTGAAGCAAGCCCCGCTCGTTGAAAAGCTCGCCAAGAAATACAGCCATGCCCGTGACTTCCTGTACATCGGCCGGCGCCAGGGATACCCTGTCGCGCTGGAAGGCGCGCTCAAGCTGAAAGAACTGTCCTACATCCACGCTGAAGGCAGCGCCGCCGGCGAGATGAAACACGGCCCGATCGCCATGATCGACGAACAATTCCCCACCTTTGCTATCGCGACCGACTCCGACCTGCTTGAAAAAGTCTATTCCAACATCGAAGAAATCCGGGCGCGCAAGGGACCCGTCGTCGCCATCGCCACTGAGGGCAACCAGCACATTGAAAAGCTTGCCGACGACGTCATCTACATTCCGAAAACGTTGCCGCAGACATCCGCCATCCTCGAGGCAATCATCGTGCAGCTCTTCGCCTACTACGTCGCCGTGGAGAAGAAACTCGACGTCGACAAACCCCGCAACCTAGCCAAATCCGTCACCGTCGAATAGCTTTGTCTGTCCTGTGCGTCATCCCCGGCTTGACCGGGGATCCAGTAGGAACAAGGCATAGCTATGGGCTATACATCATGTTTGTGGATTCCCGTTTGCACGGGAATGACGAGATTTGGAATCAATAGATAATCCTTTACAAATCACGGTAAATTTCTTTGCGGTGCCCGACTTTGATAACCAAAACAATAAGCTCTTGATCGCGTATCTGGTAAATGATCCGGTAATCCGAATACCTGATACGGTACAGGTCTGTCGCGCCCTTCAGTTTCGTGCTGCCGGCAGGCCGCGGTTCCTGCGCAAGCCCAGTTATCTTTTGCACGATTTGTTTTCTTACCGATACCGCCAGCTTTCGCAGGTCTTTGTCGACCGACTTCTTGTACAGAAGCCGGTACACTTTTGCTACCATGGTTATAGTAGGCCTTCGGCTTTGTATGTCTTGACGAGATCGGCGAACGAGTCTTCTTTTTCTGCTGCCCGTGCCTGAGCGTCCTCAATATCTTCTATGTCCTCAAGGATCTGGTACTTTACGGCATCCTCGACTAAGCTGGATATACTCCTGTCGGACTGTGCCGCCCGCAGCTTCAATGTCCTGAACAATTTGTCGTTGATGGTGATAGTAGTACGCATAGTTTTCTCCTATATGTCATCATAGCATTTATGCATCATTGCATCAATACGACGTTTTACTATCATGACATGTTTCCGTAGAGGATTGCTCGTCATTCCCGGCTAGACCGGGAATCCAGTAATTATGGATTTTGGATTCCGAATCTTGCCCGATGATGAATGTGCTGAGGGGTGGGGTACAATAGATGTACAAGAATGGAGGGTTTATGCCTGATTCAAAGCCTGTTGTTACAGTTCTTGGGTGCGGGTATGTTGGCGTGACGACTGCTGTGGTGCTCGCCAATTGCGGCATCAAAGTCTACGCCATCGAACCAATGCCGGCGCGGCTGAATATTCTGAAGCGGGGCAAATCGTTTTTCTACGAAACGGGCGTTGACGAACTTATCAAACGCGCCGTCGATACGGGCATGCTCACCTTCACCGATTCGTACGAAGCTTCCGTACCAAACAGCTCGGTTGTCTTTTCGTGCGTCGGAACACCGGATAACGCCGACGGCAGCTCCAATCTCACGTACGTCTTTAACTCCGCCGAGGAGACCGCCAAACATGTTAAGCCCGGCACCATTTTCGCGCAGAAAAGCACCGTCCCGGTCGGCACCGGCGCCCGCGTAATCGAACTGTTCAAAAAGGGTGGCGCTGATGTGCGCTACGTCTCGAACCCGGAATTCCTGCGCGAAGGCACCGCCATCGCCGACACGCTGTGGTTCGACCGCATCGTCGCCGGCAGCGACGACCAGGCAGCCGCGCAGGCCATCTTGGACTTATATAAAGTCATCGAGCAGCATGCTGATGAAGTGGGTAAAATCGCAGGTACCGAAAAGCCAAAGTCAGCACCAGTGCCACAGTATATGCTGGTGTCCCGCAACAGCGCCGAGCTGATTAAGGTCACAGCCAACGCGTTCCTGGCGCTCAAGATTTCGTTCGCCAACTCCATAGCAAAACTTGCAGATTTGGCTGGCGCCGATGTCACGCAAGTCATGGACGGCGCGGGTTCCGACCGCAGGATCGGGCGTGCCTTCCTCAATGCCGGGCGCGGCTATGGCGGCGGTTGTTTCCCCAAGGACGTCAGCGGCCTGATCCGTAGCGCCGAGGAATACGGCGCCGACATGGAGATAATGCGTGCCGCCGTCGAAGTGAATGAATCAATGCCGCATTACGTCATAGAGAAAGCAAAAACCGCGCTCGGCGACGCGTCCAGCGACAACGTATTCGACGGCAAGAAAGTTGCCATACTCGGACTGTCGTTCAAGGCAGGCACCAGCGATGTCCGCAAGTCGCCGGCAATCACGATCGCCAACACCCTTGCCGAGCAGGGTGCCGACGTGCGGGCATACGACCCGGAAGCGATGGACGAAGCGCGCGAAGATTTGGACAAATCGGTCAAACTCGCTAATTCTGTTGATGAAGCAGTAAAAGGCACCGACATAATCTTCGTCACCACCGACTGGCCGGAATTCGTTTCGATGGACTTGAAGAAGCTCGCCAAAGATTCCGGCGCCAAAGTCTTTGTCGATTGCATGAACCGTTTCACCAGCGCAACTGTATCCGCCGCCGTTTTCACCTATGTTGGCATTGGCAAACCTTGATATCATCAATACTCCTCAAGATAACCGACACAGAATTTTCACACCTACATACGTCGTAGGCTTGTACACCGTGTTTATAGTGAGTATAGTAGCGTAAAAGATTTAAGCCACATGACCAAGCGACTTGCTGCCGATGAAGCAGCTTATAAAATAGCTATTACATCAGGGACTTTGGTGCCTCTTCACTTAGAAGTGCCGATCTATGATTTTCACTACTGGAAAATCATCGAAAACCGTTTCCCGCATTCCAAAATAGCGAACGAGAACCATTTACTCGTACTAAAACGTGAGTGCGCTATTACCCATATATTGCCAGCTGAGTGGGCGGAATTTTTGGAAATCATGCAACAGATCAGCCATCTATACGACAATATTACTTATAATTTGCCAGGCATGAGCAGCGTGAAGAATGTAGTTCACTACCATTTATACCGGCTCAAGCCAGAATATAAATAATACTTTTCCCTGATCAACATGAACCATTTCAGTTTTTTGTTTTTAGCTTCTTGCTGATCTCACCGACTTGTTGTGACAGGTCCTTGCGTGCCACTAGTATGCCATCAGCCGTATTTACGACGACTATATTGTCTAGGCCAATAACAGCCACTGGTTTGTTTTCCTCATTGTGCACATATGAATTCTCTATTTCATCCATTAAAACATTGCCGAATACATGGTTGCCTTTTTCGTCCTGTTCAACAGCCTTGTGTAGGTCGTTAAAAGAACCCAAATCCATCCAGTCGAACGATGCAGGAACAACCAGCAGGTCCTTTACCTTTTCGATCAACGCATAGTCTATCGAGACATTTTCAAAGTCCAGATAGGTCGCCTCGTACTGCTCCGGCTTGGCTTTCAAAAGCTTGTGGTAATTATCCGCCCACTCCGGGGCATATTCTTTCAGTGCCCGTTTGAACGTATCCAGCGACCCGACAAAGTAACCAGCGTTCCAGAGATAATTGCCACTTTTGACATACGTTTTTGCGGTATTGTAATCCGGCTTCTCCTTGAACGAATGCACGTTGTGCACGTAGGTGCTGTTCTCCAGCAATCCGGACTTCTGGATATAGCCGAAGCCGGTCGCTGGATAATCCGGCTCTATGCCGACCAGCACGACACGGCTGTGCTTCTTGGACACAGCACCCGCCACCGTAAAGCTATGGACGAAACCCTCGTTGTCACGGATATAATGGTCAGCCGCCAGGAAAGCGATCGGCTCGCTTGGGTCATGCTTGCCGCTCAGTTGCACCAGTGCCGCAACGATACAACTCGCCGTTCCACGACGAGCCGGTTCGACGATGAAGTTCTCGCCAGGCAGTTCCGGCAATTGGTCTTTCACATACTGGATATGTCCTGCCTCCGAAACAACATAGATGCTATCTGCCAATTGCTTGGCACGCAAGTAGGTATTTTGGAGCAACGAGCGTTCGTCGCCGTTCACTTTCAGAAGATGTTTAGGATACGACGGCGTGGACAACGGCCAGAGCCTCGTCCCCGACCCCCCGGCAATAATCACCACGATCATGATTCTCTAGTATACTGCAGCAGCATTTGACATGAAACACTGCAAGGGCATAGTGTATGAGTAGCTGGCGCGCATGGAGCACGCTAGTTGAGAAGCAAAAGCGTAAGCAAAGGAGTAATCCCCGTGGATGCTATCAACACCATTTTTAAATCTTATGACGTGCGCGGCAAAACCGGCACGGAACTAACGCGGGAAGTTGTAGAACAGATTGGTCGGGCATTCGCCGACTGGCTACCAGAATCAGAACAAGTCGCGGTCGGTCGCGATATGCGTACCGATTCATATGAGTTGACTGAGGCGTTTATTAAAGGCATGCGGCGCCAAGGCCGCGACGTGATCGATATTGGCATGATCACCAGCGATATGGTGTATTTCGCCGTCGGCAATTGGGAGCTGGCTGGCGGCGCCGTGATCACCGCTAGCCACAATCCTGGAAACGATAATGGCATCAAACTGTATCGCGACCACGTCACTGCAGTCGGGCTCGACTCAGGACTAGATAAAATTCGCGATGCGGTCATTACCCGTTCATTCAAACCCGCAACTAAGAAGCTCGGTAAACTTGAACATAGAGATATCACTAAAGCTTGGATTGAACACTGTCTCCGATTCGGCCCGCGACTCAAACCATTTCATATCGCCATAGATAACGGCAATGGCATGGCAGGCATTGTGCTTCCCTATCTTTTACCAAAGTTACCGCTCAGTGCCGAAGTTCTCTACCCGGAACCGGATGGATCATTTCCAAATCACGAAGCCAATCCGCAGAAGATCGAAAATCTGCAAGACCTCATAGCCAAAGTAATCAAAGAAAAACTAGATTTTGGTATCGCGTTCGACGGTGACGGTGACCGAGCTGTGCTCGTTGACGACCGCGGCCGGCTCGTGTTAGGGACCGATCTTATGAGCATTATTGCTAAACATTACCTAGAAAAGCATCCTGGCAGCGCAATTATTCATGAAGTGCGCACCAGCCGTGCAACACAAGAATTGATCCGCGAATGGGGTGGTATGCCGATCCGCACCAAAGCTGGTCGCGTGCACATCGGCCCGCTCATGCGCAAGCATGGTGCGGCTTTTGGCGGCGAGACAACCGGGCATATGTTCTTCAAAGAAAACTACGACGCCGATTCCGGCATGATTACAGCCATTGCCGCAATGCAGGCAATTAGTGATTCAGGCAAAAAGCTTTCTGAACTTGTTGATGAATATAGGCGCTACGCGATGTTGCCCGAGCGAAATATCACGTTTGCTGGCGATAAAACACAGTTATTTGCGACACTACGTAAGGTATTTGCTGAAGCTAAGCAAGACGAGCTCGATGGATTGACGGTTACATATCCTTACGGCTGGTTTAATCTACGTGTTAGTAACACCGAACCTGTCTTACGTTTGAATGTCGAAGCGGAGAGTGAGGAAGCACTCCAGCAATTGCTCAAAAACATCTTAACAATCATTGAAAGGCAGGCGTTATGAAAATACTCATTACCGGCGGCGCAGGATTTATTGGCTCAAACTATGTGCATTACGTCCGTGAGAACCATCCTGACTACCAAGTCGTGGTGATAGATAAGTTGAACCAGCAAGGCAATAAGGAGAATCTAAAAGACGTTTTGGACCACATTGAGTTCCACCAGTTTGACTTAGTAGAGGAAGATAAATTACGACCGATCTTTGAATCCGGCATCGACTACGTCGTGCACTTTGCCGCCGAGACGAACGTTGATCGTTCGATTGAAGATCCTGATAGTTTCGTGAGCAACAACGTGCTTGTAACAAACATTTTGCTGCGCCTGTCACGCGATTATAAAGTCAAGCGCTTTCATCACGTATCAACCGACGAAGTATTCGGCAGCCTCGAGCTAGGAAGCGAAAACAAATTTAACGAACAAACTCCCTATGATCCACGCAGCCCGTATTCAGCGTCCAAGGCCGGCAGCGACCACCTAGTTCGCTCCTATTTTCACACCTATGGCTTAAACGTAACAATATCAAATTGCTCGAACAATTACGGCCCGTACCAGGTGCCGGAAAATATAGTGCCTGTGTTCGCGCTCATGGCGTTAAATGACAAGCCGCTGACAATTTACGGTGATGGCAAAAGCGTGCGTGACTACTTATACGTACTCGACCACTGCCGTGCTATTGACCTGATATTACACAAAGGCAAAACCGGCGAGACGTATTGCGTTGGTGGTGGCGAAGAGAAAAATGGCATTGAAATTGCTGACACAATTTTGGAAATTACCAGCAAACCACAAAGTTTAAGAACATTTGTTACTGATCGTCCTGGCCATGATCGACGATATGCCATTGACTATTCGAAACTGGCGACTGAGCTTGGCTACAAACCAAGCGTAACGTTTGAGGAAGGAATTCGCCAAACCGTCGAATGGTACAAAAATAATCAAACCTGGTGGCAGCCTTACATGCAGAAATTTTACGTGCCTAAGTTCATGCAGAGCACTAAAACGATGCACGCCAAGCAAGGAAAATAGCATGGGCGGATGGAAAACATTATCGACCAGAATCGCTTACGAAAACCCATTCATGCGCGTCCACGAAGATCAGGTTATAAACCCTGCTGGTAAGCCGACTATATATGGGTACTGTGAATCAACAGAGGCGGCAGCCTATATCGCTGCCATCGACGACAATGCATATCTATACTTTATAGAACAGTACCGCTACCCACTAAAACAGAATTCCTGGGAACTTATTGCCGGGCGTATTCCAAATTCAGAAGATACAATGATCGGCGCCCGGCGTGAACTTTTTGAGGAAGCGGGCCTTGAGGCAGGAGAGCTGATCAGCCTCGGCAAACTTCACGCCGCGCCGGGCATCACAACTTTTACCTGGACCGTGTTTTTAGCACGTGCACTACAAAAGACAGGAAAAGGACTAGACCGCGCTGACGGCATCTCACGAATCAAAAAATTTTCGTTTAAGGATGTAGACCGCATGATCAGAACCGGCAAGATTACTTGCGCAACCAGTATTGCAGCATACTATTTAGCAAAAGCATATTGGGAGGAAACCTATGTTTGAGCCAGATGGTTATCAATCATTGCGCGTCACAGAATCGCCGATTACGGGACTATTTGTCATCAATCTAGTAGTTAACGGAGATGGCCGTGGCTGGTTTAAGGAAAACTACCAAGCTACAAAACTCGAGGCGCTAGGACTGCCTCATTTCAATGTTGTCCAGAATAACTTTTCATTTAATGCCGAAAAAGGCGTAACGCGCGGCCTCCACGCCGAGCCGTGGGAAAAGTACATATCAGTTGCAAATGGCAGCGTGTTTGGCGCATGGGTTGATTTGCGCAAAGGTCCGACTTTCGGGAAAACGTTTACAACAGAGATTAATCCCGGGAGGGCAATTTTTGTTTCGCGCGGCATCGCGAACAGCTACCAGGCATTAGAGGCAAATGTAGTGTACACATACCTCGTTAATGCCCATTGGTCACCAGAAGCAAAATATACACTAATTAATTTGTTTGACCCCGCGTTGAATATTGCATGGCCAATTGATAGATCTCGTGCCATCGTCTCGGACAAAGACGCCAACCTTCCGCTGCTGCGCGACATAACACCTTTGGAGTTTTGACATGAATGATGAAGATCTTTTGATTGTCGGAGCGAACGGACAACTCGGCACTGCCCTCCGGGAGAAATACCCAGGCGCTAAGATTATCGACGTCGGCGAGCTCGATATCAGCAATCAAGCTGCCGTACGTGCATATGATTGGTCGGATACGAAAGTCGTTTTGAACGCAGCAGCTTACACGAACGTTGATGGCGCGGAAACAGCTCAGGGACGCATAGTGGGTTGGAAAGTAAATGCTACCGGCCCATGCAATCTGGCTGAAGCAGCTATCAGCCATAATTTTACCTTGGTACATGTTTCCAGCGATTATGTTTTTGACGGGACACACGACAATCATTCCGAAACTGAACCGTTTAGTCCGCTAAATGTCTACGGCCAAAGTAAAGCGGCTGGAGACATTGCAGTAAGTTTAGTGCCAAAGCATTATATTCTGCGCACAACGTGGGTCATCGGTGAAGGCAAAAATTTCGTCCGTACTATGCTTGATCTAGGCCGGAAAGGCGTCTCCCCAACTGTGGTGGCTGATCAATTCGGCAGGCTAACATTTACCAGCGAACTGGTGCGTGTGATTGACTATTTATTGCAGACAAATCCAGCGTTTGGCACCTATAACGCTACAAACGATGGCGATCCAGCTAGTTGGTCCGATATCACGCGCAAAATCTTTAAACTGGCCGGGTTCGATCTTTCTGTTGCCGACACCACAACCGAGGCTTATTTTGCCGGTAAGACGGGGATTGCACCACGTCCATTACAAAGCACTATGGATCTCACAAAGCTCCAACAGACAGGCTTTACCTCGCATGATTGGCGCGATGACCTCAAGGCGTATATACAGAAAGGATCGACCACATGACGTCATTAATGGACCAACCGGATGAGTTACTCGATCTTGTAAATAGTCGGGATGAAGTGGTCGGTACTATACGCCGTGAAGAAATCCCTACCTTGGAACAAACTGGCAAAGGCTACGTCCGGGCAGTTGGCGTTTTTCTAGTGAGCAGTGAGGGTAAGCTTTGGATCCCTCGGCGACAACACCATAAAAAGATTGCACCGGACGGTCTTGACTTCAGCGCCGCCGAGCATGTTGGCAGGGGTGAAACGTATGACGCAGCCGCGCTACGTGGCCTGGGTGAAGAGCTGGCCATTGATGCTGATAGCGCAAAACTTACATTTGTTGGTACCGTAAAACCGTTCGCAGGCCTGCCCTATTTTCACCCAGTGTATACATACCCTTGTGATGAAGTTCCACGTTTTTCGACCGACGACTTTAGTAGTTACGAATGGCTTACGCCGGCCGAAGTAAAACAAAAGTTGCAAGCCAGAGAACAGGCAAAAGAAGTTCTGCTTCCAGCCATCCAGTTGTTAACCCAAAAGGAGGATTGATATGAAAGGCATTATTCTAGCCGGAGGTTCAGGAACACGGCTGTATCCAATTACCAAGGGTATCAGCAAACAGCTGATGCCGATCTACGACAAGCCGATGGTATATTACCCACTCAGCACGCTGATGATGGCCGGTATTCGCGACATACTCATTATCACCACACCTGAGGATTCAGGCGCATTCCAACGCCTCTTGGGAGACGGTTCACAGCTCGGGTGCAGCTTTCTGTATGCAGTCCAGCCAAAGCCGGAGGGCCTAGCACAGGCATTCATTATTGGTAAAGAGTTCATCGGCAAAGACAAAGTGGCGCTCGTGCTCGGTGATAACATTTTCTACGGGCATGGATTCGGCAACAGCTTGAAGCGCTGCGTCAACCCTCGCGGTGGAACAGTATTTGCATACCAAGTTTCCGACCCTGAACGCTACGGCGTCGTTGAGTTCGACAAAAATCGCCAAGCGATTTCTATTGAAGAGAAGCCTGCTAAGCCCAAATCAAACTTTGCTGTCGTCGGGTTGTATTTCTACGATAACAACGTGATAGAAATCGCCGAAAACATTAAACCGAGCGACCGGGGCGAGCTGGAGATAACATCAGTCAACGAAGAATATTTGCGGCGCGGCAACCTCAAAGTCCAAACGATGGGCCGTGGCAGCGCCTGGCTCGATACCGGCACTTTTGAAAGCATGAACCAAGCTAGTCAATTCGTTGAAGTCATCGAGAAACGCACCGGCTTCAAGATCGGCTGCATTGAGGAAGTAGCCTACCAGGAAGGTTATATTGACTCTAAGCAGCTCGAAGAGTTAGCGGGTCCGCTTCGCAAAAGCGGCTACGGCCAATACCTCGAAAAGCTTGTCTCTCAATAATGTATTTCTTACAGTTTAGTTCTCTTGTTTGCTGCTTGGTATGGCCGCAATTATACTCCGGCCAAAAAGTATCCAGCCTACTGTAATAACTAACAACTGAGCTGGTCGATCAATCAACGAGAAAGCAACAACCTGTTTTGGATTGACCATTGTGATGCTATACATGCCCGCATAAACAGCCTCTCGAATACCAACACTACCGGGCGTAATATTGAACAACAGACCAACAATAGCAAGCGATGCAAAGATAATAGCCGTCCAGACCGTACCATCTATTCCAAGGCTATGCAGTGCTGACCAATAGACTAACGCCACGCAAAATGTAGCAGCTGCTGCCCACAAGCCCATAGAGATAACAGTTCGGCTATCATGTCTTATAACACTCCATCCATCATCTATAAGATGAATCTTTTGGGTGAATGAACGCGCATAACGGTTACTTTGCGGCAGTAGGTCGAAGGCTCGTATCAACTTATGCCCAAAAGCCATAAATAAGATACTCGCAACTATGCCAGCACTAAAGAAAAGGGCGGCAACCTGTCCAGCAGTTTGGCTAAACGAACCTGGAGTCGCGGCAAGCCCAATCATACCAATCAAAAAGCTAATGGCGAAAAACATCAGATAGTATGCGTACAGCACACCTACAAATGATGCGTAGGATAAGCTATGGGCTCGCTTCAAATACACTGCGCGAAGACTTGCACCGCCAACTACCGGGGTAAAGAAGTTCACGAAACTTGATACAACCGTGAGTTTGAGTGATTCAAGTATGTGGATGGATTTACCGAAAGGTCGTAGCTGCGTTTGTAATAAATAAGCATTAGCTATTTGCACTCCAACTTGTCCTGCAAAAACAACAACAAGATAGACCGGCTCTATGTGTGCAAAGGAGCCAAAAATTGATGTACGGTTAGCGTAGATATATATAACTACAAGTACGCTTATGCCGACGCTCAGTATTGTTTTCCATATGTGCTTTTGAATAATCTTCATCTGTCATCCACGGTTAACCATAACATACGCATGCCAACTATCAGACCTCTGATATAGCTTCCCCATGCATGTATGTCTATAATAAGGATTAGAGAGAGTGGAAGCTTTACGAAAACCTGCACCAAAGTGTACCAGAACTTCTTGAACCTTCCGTATTCAGACGCCAGTAAAAAGGCATTTCGTCCAAGGTAGTACGATGGTATTTTCGTAAAACGGCGGTGACCGCCCTTGCTCGTTGAACCAGATTTTTTATGGTACACGACTGCCTCCGGCACAATGTACGCATAGTATCCGTGCGTTTCAGCCCGTTGGCACCAATCAAGATCCTCGTAGTATGCGAAGTATCGGTTGTCTAGTTTACCAATCTCTCTGATGAGCTTAGTGCTGACAAGCATTGCCGTACCTGGCACATAGTCCGTCTTAAATGGTGCTTTAGGCAAGTCAAGTGACGCCACTTTATCACCCTTATGTGTGTGACGAATCATTCCCATAGCAACACGGCCGCCGCCAAACCAGAGCCGCTCGCGGTCAGAATAAAGTATTAGTGGCGAGATCATGCCCGCATCGGGCGTTACCTCATAGAATGCAACAAGTTTCTCAATAGAATCCGGCGTAAGGACGACATCATTATTCAATACGAGCACATAATCAGCCTTGACTTCTAACGCCGCTTCCATTCCCTGGTTATGACCACCGGTAAATCCTAGGTTCTGACTGTTACGGATTAAGTGAACACTGGGAAACTGACGCTTAATTTCCGACGCCTCATCGTCGTTTGATCCATTATCTACGACCAAAATTCTCAGGTTTTTATACACCTGCCCCTTCACTGATTCGAGGCAACGCACCGTATCATCCAGCCCATTCCAGTTTAGGATCGTCACCGATACAAGTGGCTGCCATTTAGCACTATGAGTTGCTGTTTTTTTCTTTGGTTTTACCGTTCTCTGCATAAAGCTACCTAGATTATACCCCACAAGCTTTAGCTGGTGGATAGAATGCTACTCATAATCTTCGCAATCACCGCGTTGGAATAATGCTGCTGATACACCATGCGACCGCCCCGTCCAATTGAACGTAGCTTACTAGTGTGGGTGTGTGCCCATGAAATCTTCTGCGCAAGTGCCACCGCATCACCTTGCGGAACAACTAGGCAATTTACCTCATCGACCAGTTCGGGTATTTCCTTGGTTCTACCAATGAGCGTTGGCGCACCCAGTGACAAGAATTGGTAAGTCTTACCCGTGACAACCATGCTTGACTGCAATGTATCGCCAAACGGACCAGCCAGGCAGAGCGACGATGCTGCAGCCGTCTGTGGCAGCTCCGCATATGGCACCCATGCTTTGTAGTCGATACGTGCACCTTTCTTCCTTGCTCGCTCAACCTGCTTGGATACATCTTCCTTGCCACCGACAAGCAAAAAGGTAATGTCTTGGGTATGCTTTAACAGCAACGCAGCCTCGATTACATATGATAAACCATGTAATGGCAACATGTTGCCATAATAGAAAACCCTGAATCCTTTCGCTTTTCGGGCTTTTTTCTGCGGGCGGAATACAGCCTCGTCGGTGCTAACTGGTATAGCCCTAAATCGCACTAGTGGTAGATTCATGAGCTTGGCTGAATATCTGGCATGCGCTTGTGTATCCGCAAGAACCATATTATTGCGGCTCAGCATAAAACGGTAGATGTGGTACAGCATCTTGGCAGCAACTGATGACTGGCTGATTTTTTTGTGTTCGTAGACGACCCATTCAATAAGATTAATGAACTCGTCAAATACCCGTTTCTTCCCCACTGTTGCCAGCAAAAAAAACGGTAACAACTCATAACCCCGAAATGTTAGCACATATACATCGTGCCTATATCTCAATCTTGAAAACACGAGCCTTAAGACAACTTCAGGGTAACGCAAGATGTTTTTGTGCGAGTTTTTTATAACTACAACTTGGTTTCCCTTGTCTGCAGACAAAGCCGCGCGAAGTGTAATAGCCCGAATGTAATCGGGATCCTTATAGCAAGTAATGACGCAAATTTTCTGCATAATCAAGTCTGGTCATGTTTATTTTACACTGCTGCTAACGTCGAAGAAAGATTATCTGTCAAGCTTGTTTTATAGGGGGTAAAATAGTATATTTGTTATGCTAAGACTTAAAATAAATATATGGTATTAAACGCTCGACAATATAATCCCTCAGGACCAAGAAAAACCGGCCTCAAAGTTGCGACTCTTCTTGTTGTATTATTGATCCTGTTAATATGTAGTTCATATGCGATGTGGCGACTGCGGTCGACGAAAACCACAACGACCGTTCAGAACAACCGTGGAACTTCGACGCCTACTTCACATGTCCCCGGTGGCACTGACAATAATCCGACAACGGGCTCAGGAGCATCAAAAGACGAGGGGGACAACCAGCCTGGGACGCCACCTGCTACAAACGTGCAGCCACGCACACCTACAGGGCAATTCGTCAGCAATCACCTGCCTAATCTAAGTGGTAAGCCGTATTCTAACCACGAAAATTCTGTTTGTACCACAACGCCTGGTGTATTATGCGAAATCCGCTTCACGCTTGGCTCAACCGTTAAAGCCCTACCACCCCAGCGCACGAATGAGAATGGTGATGCAACATGGCCAGATTGGACCCTCCAAAGTATTGGTCTCACTGAGGGATCATGGCGTATTACAGCTGTAGCTGCAAATGGCAGTAAAACAGCAACCGCCGAAGATGTAACGAACATGGAAGTAAAGCCATGAAGCATAAGTTGGTTTGGATTCTACTCATGGCGACAATCCCTGCATTCACATTTATTAAAGTTGCTCCACAAGCATCAGCGACAAGCACCAACTATAACAATTTGATTGATGACGCCCTCTTCGACGACACCCGTACTATGACAGCAAGCCAGATCGATGCGTTTTTAAATGGCTTCTCCAGCAGCTGTATTAGTAGCAATAGTGGCTTCCGGGTCGTCGATCCGACCGGCTACAACCCTAGTCAGGGTTTTCTGTACGGCAGCAATGTCACCGCCGGTAAAGCGATTTATGATGCAGCTCAAGCCTATGAGCTCAACCCCCAGGTCCTACTGGCTACTTTACAAAAGGAACAAAGCCTTGTCACTGGCGGAAGTAGCTGCGGCACGCTCGCCTATGCCGGAGCTATGGGCTACGGCTGTCCTGATGGTGGTACAACCCACACATACACTGGCGTTAATCTCTACACCTTGAATGGTCATACTGTAACTTCAGTGAGTGGTACTTGCGTAAGCAGCAAAGCACAGGTTGGATTCTCACAGCAACTTATTCACGCTGCCTGGTTGCTTAAATTTGATCGCATGCGCGCTGAAGGAAACGTAACGTGGGCGATTATAAAAACAAATTGGGATAACAGTGATGATCTTGATACCTATTATTCTGGGTATATGACACAGGGTACCTTCCAACGCTGTTCAAGCTGTTCGGCAACTTTCTTTGATGGACTCGCCGTAATTGATGGTACGTCAGTGCATATAGACGATGGAGCCACCGCTTCATTGTATGTATATACACCACATAAGTCTGGTAACGATCATTTCGACACCATCTTTATTTCGTGGTTTGGATCTGTCCGTGCAACACCATTCATTCGTATAAGCGGCACAACAGCCGTTTACATACTAGGTGCAAGTAACACCTATTATTGGGTTCAATCCGGCACGGAATTAAGAACCTATGGTTACGGTACAGTTTTCCTGACAATTGATACTGTTGGTAGTTCATACTTAAGCGGTCTTACCAACGGCGGCACATTGCCATTAATTGCACAATTTGACGGTGACGCAACAACATATCTTGTAGACAACAGCAGCACACACAAATTTGCTAATCCAACAATGCTAGCAACATTTGGCTACGGTAGCACCCAACCAGCGATACTGCCTGCATGGGTATTTAATAGACTGCCACACTTTAGTGATATGCAGGCAGTAGTGAAACAGCTCTCTGCACCAGAAATCTACTATGTCTCTAGCGATAAAAAGTTACATATTGGCACTTCAGCTGCATACCATACCCTTGGATCGCCAGTCTACAGCTCACAGCCTTCGGTCACATTAAGCAATGCTTACGTGGCCAGTATTCCACTTGGTCCACCAATTTTAGTACCAGACACGATTACCCACACAAGCGATACAAACATATATGGGTATTGGAATGGTGTTCACCTACTGGGCATCAATACTAGCGTTGGCGAGACAGCCGGAATAGGACCAGACTATACAGCCACAAGCATAGCCTTAAACCAACTACCAGCCAGCACAGATCCTGCCATAAATAAACTTGCACAGGATTCAAGTGGCAAACACTACGTATTAGACACGAAGCAGAAGCTTGCTATTCCAGACGATCAACTCGCGAACCTTGGGCTAACATCAGGAGATTTTACATCAGCCGATGACGGCTATTTAGGTCGTTTTACGTCTATGACAATGTCTTCGGTGGTACGCCCTATTGATGGAACGGCCACGTACAACATACAAGATGGGAAACTATATCATATTTATAGCCTTTCTGATCTATTTGGTCTGGGGTTTAGCTACGCTGATATACTGCGTGTCAATAGTTCAACACTTGGTCTATTTACACCGACCAACTTGCAGCTGTTCGCACCCGGTAAATTACTCAGAATCGATAAAAATCCTGAGGTGTTTGTCGTTGGTAATGGCTTTATGAAATTGCCAATAAAATCTCGCGCTGTATTCGATTCTTTTAAGTTCCTCATGAGTGACGTCGTAAGCGTGCCGGCAGCCACCCTAAATGGATACACCACTACCTCAGATTTAGCCTTGATAAACAAAGATAGTTTAGGCGGTGTGTGGCTCGTTGACCAAGGAAATAAACACGATATTACGACTAGCCTGCTTGGTTCATCCTACTACAACATTGATGCATCAACTCTCAATATATTACCCGATAGTATTCTGAATAGATTACCCTCGGGAAGCAGCTTGTCGGACGTGCTTCGTATAGGCAACCAAGCAACTGTGTACGAAATTGTAGATGGTCAGAAACGACCTTTTAGCTCCAGGATTGGTTTTGAGACAAGTGGTCACAGTTGGTCGGATGTTTTGTCGGTATCGGCCTACTTTGCTAGCTCGTTTCCAACTGGAAGCCCAATTCCATAAATAACTTGTTGGGATTTACTCAGACGGTTTTAGGCGAACGACGTAGAAGTACCCTCCGCCGCTAACTAACAATCCATCGTGTTTGGCGGACTGGATTATTAACTGTGCTCGTGAATATGTGTCACGCGAAACCGGGGGCCAACTATACGAATCCCACCTCAGGTCAAATGTCGGTACAATAATTTCATCTACTAACTTCTTTTGCAAAACTGCTCTCATTTGTGCGCCACTTTGTGGTAATGTCGCTGGGTTATCATCAGTGGTTAGTAAGCTATATATTGGTTGGGGCATATGCATATAGGCAATAGCTTGCGCTTTATCTCCCCCAATATTGTACGTCCAGGCATTTACTGATGGGGTAAGGTAATCAGCCAAAAAATCATTATTACCGACGGCGTTAGGATAATAAATGATTCGCTGACCAGGTTTTACATACGTCGCTAATGGTTTAAGTACGGCGTTGTTGAATTGGGCGATTTCACTGGCAACATGTAAATGCGCCTTGATAGAATCGACAGGATTTGGTATGAGCTCTAGGCATAGTAGTGCCAGAAGTATATATGCGATTTTTAATTTCTTACGATCAACTAAATTCTGAATGGCGAACGCCGCAAAGGATACCATGACGAGCATGGTTAAAACGTGCCATCTGTATGTAGCACGCATTGATTTCAAACCAGGAACAACCTTATAGAATACTGTTGTTGGTAGGGTCATAAGGGCATCTGAGCTCGGCATCAAATAAGAGGAATGGGCGACAGGTCCATCGACGCTAGTAGGTTTAATTGAGTTAACCTTTAGGGAAGGACCAAGTGATAGAATAAACGCGATTACACCAATAACGAGAAGCGCGACCCCCAATTGGGTTACTTTCTTGCGGAATATATACACACCGAAAGCGGATAGGCCGAGCATGAGGAAACCGATATAGTTTGATGATGAGTTGCTGCCATCCCCCCAAAGTGGCGAACTATTAAAGTGGATTCCGAGCGCTTTTACCCACCATAAACTACCAGCGGGCCTGAAGAACGTAACGAAATCTGCCCCCATTGCCCTGAAGAGGTCGATCGAGTCAGCCCATGAGCCTGACCCTGGCAATAGGTGCCTATACAACACAAAGGAGATTCCATTTGCACCTAGGAATAGTCCGCACGCAATCCATACTTGCACCTCACGCCAGCGCCCCCATGACCAAACTCCAATTAAAACAATAGAACTAGTCGCAAACATAAAGAAGCTATAGCCATCCATGAACAGAGAGAAGCCGCTTAATACAATCCACAATATAGAAATAGGTATGACACCACGCCAGGACCTATATGAGAGTCCCTGTAGCATTTTCCAAACGAGAAAAATATACGAGGGTAGTAGTACGCATCCCCAATAAGTTCCACCGAAACTCTGCATACTCAGCGTAATGGGCAGTAAAAGATATAGTGCCGAACATGTTAGGGCAATATACCTAGAGACGCGCAGTGCATGAATAAGGTTATAGGCTCCGAGCAGAGCAATAAGCATAAGACCTGCAGTCACCATAAAGTATACCGCGTTAACACTGACGGGAAATACGACAAGAATGAGTGAGCATAGTAATGTGAGGGGCGAGCCGAGCGTTATAATAGCCCCTACATCTCCACCAATTGCCATACAGCGAAGGTGTATGAGTGCCGACAATGAGTGCTCACCGCACTGTATCGCACCTAGATCACTGAACACGGATGGTATGTACCCTGCCATACCTGGCAATAAGCCATTCACTGCTAAGATAAAGACCCAGATCGCACATAGAACACAAACAAACATAACCGTGCCTTTATCTAATCGCCGGACTATTCTAGTAAAAGAAAGGCGTCTCATATGCCTCTGTATTATACAACTAGACGCCGACCGTGCTTCCAGCTCGCCCGCAAAAATGCTACTATTGAGGAAGTTCCTAGTAGGTGCTGTGGTATACATCACTTACGTTTTATTGACGACAAGTCTTACTAAGAAAAAGTATGAGACAGACTACTAAGCAAGATATTACACGCGTCAAAAAAGAAATCGGTTTTTATTGGACTGAGAATCCTGCTCGCCACTTATCGTTGAGCCCGCGTGCAATGAAGAGATTGAGTGTGCGCGTTATGCGCAAGGGTATTCATGAGGCACGAAAAATCAGGCAAGTAGCTGATTTCCTCGATGCCGTCAAGCACCGATCGAAACCCAAGCCAATGAGCTTTGAGGCAAAAGAATCCTTCTCTTTCAAGCAACACACTACATACGATGTCAGTATCGTCATCCCTGCGTATAACAAAAAGGATCTCACCCTCGCATGCCTGTCGAGCATCGGCGAGAATGTTAGCGATCAGATCAAATACGAAGTTATCGCAGTAGACAATGCATCATCAGATGGTACCGGCGAGGCGTTGAGTAAAATCAAAGGCCTCAAATACATTCACAATGAGGAAAACCACGGATTTGTTGGCGGCTGCAATGATGGCGCCTCGCATGCTCGTGGCACATACATCGTTTTTCTAAACAATGATGCGTTCGTCGCGCCCGGTTGGCTCGAAGCCCTATATGACACCATTGTGTCCAACAAAACAATTGGCCTGGTTGGCTCGAAAATCGTTTACCCGAACGGCAAACTACAGGAAGCCGGCGGTATTATTTACCGCGACGCAAGCGGCAATAACTTTGGTAAACACGATAAGGCTGACGCCTATCAATACAACTATGTGCGGGATGTTGATTATTGTTCTGGCGCCAGCATTATTATTCGTCGGAAGCTTTTCAAAAAGTTCGGGGGCTTTGATATCCTGTATTCACCGGCATATTACGAAGATACTGATCTTGCTTTTAAGGTCCGTCGCGAAAGCCTGCGTGTCGTCTACCAGCCAAAGTCACTCATCTACCACATCGAGGGCGCAACCGCAGGTACCAGCACATCGAGCGGATTCAAGCGATACCAGGAAATTAATAAAGTTAAGTTTAAAAAACGCTGGCGAAAAGAGCTCCGCCAACAAGGGAAGCCGGGAGAGATATATCTATCACGCGACCGCCGGTCTAAGAAACTTGCACTTATTATCGATGAAAATATCCCGCGCCCTGACGAAGATGCCGGCTCCGTACGTATGTTTCGTATCTTGGAGATACTTACCAAACTTGGTTATAAAGTAACTTTTTTCCCTTACAACACGACGTACTTTCAGAAATACGCTGAACCTCTTCAGCAGTTCGGTGTTGAGGTGGTTTACGGTGACGTACGAATTGGCGAGTTCCTGCGTACGAACGGTCACCAGTATGACCTCGTTATGTTGTCGCGTGCCCGGATCGCCTCATTCTTCATGGACTACTGCCGGTTGTATTGCACAAGAGCACAGATCATTTACGACACGGTTGACTTACACTATCTGCGACTCGGTCGTCAGGCAACGTACGAACAGAATGCGCGCAAGTTCATAGAACTGGCCAAAAAACACGAGATCATTGAAAAGGCATTGATGAAACGGGCTGATATAACTTGCGTGGTAAGTGATATCGAAAAGCAATTGCTGATGCATGACGGCATTCGTAATGTACAATTGCTATCCAATATCCATGAGATCGACGCATCTTCTTACAACATTACCTATAACTCACGCCAGGACATCGTCTTTGTTGGCGGTTACGCGCATCCACCAAATGTCGATGGTATTCGTTGGTTCATTAACGATATATTCCCCCTTGTACGAAAACAATTGCCAAAGGTTAGTGTCTTGGTGATTGGCTCAAATATGCCTGCTGATTTACGAAATGAGCTTGAAGGCAAGCCAGGTGTTATCGTAAAAGGCTTCGTCGAAGACCTAAAGCCACTACTTGACCATGCACGCGTGTTTGTGGCACCGTTACGTTATGGCGCCGGGGTAAAGGGGAAGATTGGTCAAGCTATTGAACACGGTATTCCAGTGGTATCAACGACAATTGGCGCCGAGGGTATGAAGCTTGCTGATGGTGTGTCATGCCTGATCGGCGACGATACTGAGG
>CAZGPZ010000002.1:0-36755 GCA_964527385.1 uncultured Candidatus Saccharibacteria bacterium
ATCTACCACGGCAATACGAATTCCACGCGCACGCTCGCGTTTACGAAGCGTGAAGTTTTGGACACCAGCAATCTCACGCGCGTCCTGCAGGTCGACACCGCGAAACGAACCGCGCTGGTTGAATCAAACGTGCCGATGGACAAGCTGGTGCGTGCCACGCTCCGGCACGGGCTCATCCCACCCGTCGTGCCAGAATTTCCTGGGATTACTGTCGGCGGCGCTATCCAAGGCGGAGCCGGCGAAAGCAGCTCGTTCCATTGGGGCAGCGTGAACAATATCGTGAAACAATGCGAAGTCATCCTTGCCGACGGTTCAGTCGTGCGTGCATCGCCCGCCAAGAACAGTGACCTATTCTGGGGCATGGCCGGCTCGTACGGGTCGCTTGGCGTCGTTACCGCCGCAGAGATCCAACTAATTCCCACGAAACAGTATGTCACGGTGACCTACCTGCCCGTCCATTCTTTTGCCGAGGCGATTGCCGTCACCACGCAGGCGACCAAAGCTGGCAATGATTTCGTCGACGGCATACTTTTTTCTGCTCACGCGGGTGTCATTATTACCGGCAAATTGAGTGACGAGCGTATTGGCAAGGCCAAACATTTTCGTAGGCCGCACGACGAGTGGTTCTACCTCCACGCGCAAAAACTTGCTAGCCGAAGCACCGTAACGACCGAAAGCATCCCGGTCATGGACTACTTATTCCGCTACGACCGCGGCGCGTTCTGGATGGGCAAGTACGCATTCGACATGTTCGGCATAACGTTTAACCGCGCCAACCGTTTGTGGCTGAACGGCCTTTTGAACACGCGCCGTATGTACCAGGCGCTGCAAGGCAGCGGCGCGGCGCAGCAGTTCATTATCCAGGACATTGCCATGCCCGCCGGGCGCGCGAAAGACCTGCTGGAATACAGCAACAAAACGTTCGGCATCTATCCGATTTGGCTGTGCCCGCTAACGGTCGACACTATGTCGCCGCTGCATGCCAACTATTTGGATACTGATGAGATAATTAACATCGGCATATGGGGACCGCTCGCGGGCAACCACGCCGGCTTCGTTGCCGCGAACAAAGCACTCGAACAAAAGGTACATGCCCTTGGTGGGCGCAAATGGTTGTACGCACACGCCTACTATTCGCGTGACGATTTCTGGAAAGTTTATGACGAAAATTGGTACCGGGAACTCCGCGCGAAGTACCACGCCGAAACACTGCCGACCGTCTACGACAAAGTGCACGTAGGTGACAAACCCAAGCCTATCAACTACCGGAGTGGCATCTGGCGCGCGATCTCAACGCGCCGTGCCGTCAGCGTGAAGAAGTAGCTGCCGCACCGAAGCGCTCGGTTTTGATGCGTGCCGGCGGCACGCCGAGCTGTACCAGCACATCTGCCATTGCTTCGACAAAAGGCGTTGCCCCGCATACATAACAAACTGTGTTGGATCCGAGTTCGTCGATAGAACGTTGCAAGAGCACAGGTGATATCCGCCCTTTCATTCCCGCCCAACCCGCAGGCGTTTCGCCTGATATCGTGATGGTCGTATCGGCATTACCAAGCAGTTCAGGCTTGTAAATGATCTCTTCATACGACCGTGCGCTATAGACAAGCTTCATCGCGGCTGCCGAATGCGCAGCCTGGTGCGCCTGCATCATGCATCGAAGCGGTACCACGCCCGATCCGCCACCTACCAGCAAAACCGGTTCAGGAGCATCGGGCCGCCATACAAAGAACTTGCCGAGCGGACCGCGGATCTCGACTTTGTCGCCTGGTCGGACCTGGTCGTGCATGTAGGGTGATATTTCGCCGCCGGGCAAGAGCGCAATAGTCAGTTGTAAATGATTGTCGCCCGCCGCCACCGACGCTGCCGAGTACAAGCGCGCGGCTTGGTAGCCATTTTCGCCAGTCAACCGGATTTCGTAATGCTGGCCAGGCAGATGCCGTATCGGCGTGCCGAACGCAAACGTGAAGGATTTTACAGTCGGTGTCTCGACAGCGATACTGACAACGCTTGCTTCCCGCCAGTCGCTTGGCCCAGCTTCATGCATCAGTGTCGTACCGTTGTTCGCGCCATGGGTCGCCGTAATTATGGTAACCATTCACTTCCCAAAGGCCCGGATGGTCTGCAGGCGTAAACGTCAGCTTTTGTACCCATTTCGCGCTTTTCCAAAAGTACAAGTGCGGCACGAATAATCTTGCGGCCCGCCGTGCTCTGCGGGCAATGGCTGCCCGTCTGCCATGGTCGCCACGAGTGCCTGTCCATTTGTGACATCCGCAACCGGCACGTTCGTTGTGTAACCGCCATAACTGGACGCGATGAGAAACTTCGCATTGCTCGTGAGCCCGCCGGCGGCAGCGATAAGCTCATCGATCGACACGCCTTCCCATGGCATGCCCAAACGGCTCCAGCGGGTCACGCAATGGATGTCGGTCGTCATCTGCGTCTTCGGCAATCGATTGAACGCATCCCAATCCAATACGACTGGCTTGCTAACCTCACCCTCAATCGCAAGCGCCCAATTACTGGTCGCGATGCGTGGCGTCGGGCCGTACGTCAGCACCGGCCATTCATCAACCGCCGTCTGGCCAGGAGGCAGCCGCCTGCCCTGATCCGGCCTGCCCTTAAATCCTCGGTTAATAATAGACATAAGCAAAGTGTACCACGCGCTTGTACGGTCCTGCAGTAACCAAGTATGCTTACTGACCATTCCGTCGCGGCCGAGTACAATAACGTAGGTGCGGGCAGAATAGCATCCGTGCAATTCACTGTTTTGCTCAAACTCGAACGATGATAGCACGCTCGTATGGCAAGGTTGCATGAGACCAGAATGGGGGAAACTGTATGAAAATCGATGGCCGTGAAGTCGCGCTGACACATGCAAGCAAGGTCATGTTTCCGGGAACCACCGTCACGAAACGTACTATTTTCGAATATTACGCCCGCGTTTTCCCATACATGGAGCCGTTCCTCAAGGACCGCCCGGTTGTGCTTACGCGGTATATCGAAGGCATCGGGCAGGAAGGCTTTTACCAAAAGGAAGCCGGCGAATACTTCCCACAGTGGATCAAGCGTGTGCCGGTCAAATTGGTCCAAGGCGGCATGCAACACCTGGTGGTGATCGATTCCGCGGCTGCCCTGGCCTACCTCGCCAACCAAGGGACAATCACGTTCCATATTTGGTCGTCGACCATACATTCGCTCCACAAACCGGATACCATGGTGTTCGACCTCGACCCGAGCGACAATGATTTCCAGAAAGTCATTGCGACCGCGAAGTTGCTGCGCGGTATTATTGAAAAGCACGGTTATAAAACCAACTTGATGGCTACTGGCTCGCGCGGGTTGCACATCATTATCAATATCAAACCAGAGCGGGATTTTGATGATGTACGAGCCGAAGCTCACGCCATGGCCGAGGAAGCCATCGCTTTGCAGCCAAATTTGGTGACGATAGAAGCGCGCAAAGCCAAGCGCGGCAAACGCGTCTATATCGATGTTACCCGCAACGCTTACGGCCAGACGCATGTCGCGCCGTACGCTTTGCGCGCGCGTGACGGGGCGCCGGTCGCCACGCCGCTAAGCTGGGATGAACTCACGAATTCGCTTTCGCCCAAACAATATACCATCCACAACATCTACCGCCGCCTTGCTGCCAAGCCAAATCCATGGAACATAGCCAATGACTGATATTATTAGACAATGGACGAATTATTCGCGCAGGATTTGCAATGTTCCGGCGCAAAGGCGATCGTATTTATAGGCGGCCGGCTATTAGTATATAGGCGTGATACGAACACGAAACGCTTCCCCTTATGCCTTGATCTGCCAGGCGGCGGGCATGAGGTTGGCGAAACGCCGTTTGAAACGATAAAACGTGAAATCCGCGAAGAATTCGGGTTAGCTATAAACCGCAAACAAGTCGTATGGGCGAAGCGTTATGTGGCTTTGGATGACCAACGCAAGCACGCGTATTATGCCGTATTGCTCTTGCCGGCAAGCGCGGCCGCCAGTATCGAGCTTGGCAACGAAGGTACTGAATGGTTACTCCTCAAACCCGGTGACTTTTTATCACGCAAAGATGCCTGGCCCGCGATGCAGGACCGCGTCCGCGACTTCATGAAAGCCGGAATACCCCTGCCAAGATAAGTATTTAGATATCCGCAATTATGTGACGAAGAACTAGCGGGCCGGCGTCTCGCCGCCAGGTGGAAGCAGGCGATGCTCGGGAAGGTATTTCTTGCGCAGCAAGGCACGCTGAAGCTCGTGCAGGACTTGCTCGGCGTGTTCATAGCTCATGCCGATACGCGCGATGGGTGCCTGCTGGGGCTGAGTGCCATGTTGGGCGAATGTCAAGATAACGCCATTTTTGCCGGCAAGGATCGACGCGTCGTCGCTATACAGCACGCGCGCGTCGATTGCGACGAGGACGATGGTCGCTTTGCTAGCCAGGTCGCCCAAGCTCTCGTGCTGGTCGTTGCCACGTTCGAAGCCCGCCCAATCCCACAACTGGACCGCCTCGTGCTCTTGTAAGCTGAAGTGATTGATAAGCAGCGTCAGAATATCTTCGCTTGGCAGTTCTGCGCCGTCCTCGATGCGTTCAAGGTGTTCGATATCTATCTCGACCGCGCCCGAAACTTCGGCCAGGCTTTCGCGCCGGTTTTCGCGCAGGCTACGCAACCGGTCGCCAAGAAAATTAGGTGATTCACGCTGAGGTCCGTGCATACGTACCATAGTACCGCCGTTGCACGATGTGGGCAAGCATGATAGCGCGCGTATTTTTTCGCGATATACTGGATACATGGACCCACGGACGAATGTTTCTTTGCATGACTACTCCACGATGCGCCTCGGTGGCTCGGCGGCATACATGAGCGAAGTCAAAGACCGCCACGAATTGGCGTCCGCGCTCGATTGGGCGGCCAAGCAAAAACTACCGGTGATCATGATCGGCGGCGGCAGCAACGTCGTCTGGCGCGACGAGGGCTTCCCTGGTTTGCTGCTTGCCAACAAAATCATGCGTTACGAGGATTTCAACGAAGACGGTACCAACCATTACATTACCATCGGCGCCGGCGAAGATTGGGATGCGACTATCGAACGCACGGTTGATGCGGGGTTGACCGGCATCGAGGCGTTGAGCCTCATACCCGGCACTGCCGGCGCAACTCCCGTGCAGAATGTCGGCGCATACGGGCAGGAAATCGCCAGTACACTGGCAACGGTCGAAGCGTACGATACAGCCGTGCGCAGTTTCGTGACGCTGCGCGGCGCGGACTGTGGCTTTGGGTATCGCACCAGCCGCTTCAAGACAACCGACCATGGCAGGTTTTACATCACCGCTATAACGTTGCACCTCACAAAAGGCAACCCCGAGCCGCCATTTTACGGCGCGCTTGAGCAGTATTTCGCCGAGCACCACGTGGCCGAAATAACACCATCGGCTATGAGGAAAGCTGTCATCGACATCCGCTCGCATAAGCTGCCTAACCCGCGTAACGTTGCTAATAATGGGTCATTCTTCGCGAACCCGGTCGTCGACCAAGCAACTCTGACCCAGCTGACCGCAGACCACGGCGAAATCCCCCACTGGCCGGCCAGCAATGGGAAGGTCAAATTATCCGGCGCATGGCTGATTGAGCAAGCCGGGCTGAAGGGCTTCCACGACTCGGTGACCGGCATGGCAATCTGGGACAAACAGCCGCTCGTGCTTGTCAACGAGCACGCCAAATCCACCGCTGATCTACTCGCCTTCAAACGTCGTGTCGTCGATGCCGTCAAAGACCGCTTCGGCGTCACTCTGGAACAGGAACCAGAGCTTCTGCCCTAGAAACTAGACAGGAAAGCCTGAGGCGAAGGTGACGACTCTAGCTTTAAGTGCTTTGAGGTCGCTGTCGTCCGATAATTCAGCACGGAATTGTTTCCTGGCGGCGGCAGCAGTTTTCTTGTCGGGCGAAGCAATGTCTTTGATATAGTGTTTGCGGAGAATCTCGACGCCCTCGTTGATGAAATCGGCAACTTGGACCATTTCTTTTTCCTTCATGCCACGCGTGGTCAGCGTCGGCGTGCCCAGACGGTAGCCGCTCGGAAAGAACGGTGAATTCGGCTCGCTCGGTATCGTCTGCTTATTGCCGAATATGTTTGCCATCTCAAGCCCGGTGTGCACTTCCCACCCCGCAAGGCCTTTGTTGCGCAGGTCGATCCATACCATATGGTTCTCCGAGCCATTGCCCACCAGGGAAAAACCATGCTCTGACAACCTTTTAGCCAACGCGGCAGCATTCGTGACAATTTGCCGGGTGTATTGCTTGAATTCCGGCGCCATGGCTTCTTTGAGCGCGACTGCGATGCCGGCAATTTTATTCATGTGCGGACCGCCTTGGTGGCCAGGGAATACTGCATAATCCACCCTCCGCGGAAGTTCAGGGTCTTTGTCCAGGCCTTTCTGCGTCACCATGATCATGGCGCCGCGCGGGCCGCGGATAGTCTTGTGTGTCGTCGTCATGATGACGTGGGCGTATGGCACTGGCGACGGGTGCGCCCCACCGGCAACCAGCCCGCCAATGTGCGAAATATCAGCCACGAAAAACGCGCCGACTTCATCGGCTATTTCAGCGTATTTCTCCCATTTGAAGACTCTTGTGTAGGCCGTCCCACCGCTCCAGATCAATTTGGGCTTGACCCGCCGGGCAATCTTGGCAAGCTCCACGAAATCGATCTCGCCATCATCATTGATGTGATAATACTCAGTCCTGTAATACTTCCCGGTAAAGCTGGCTACTTGCCCCATGGACAGATGGCCGCCATGGCTTAGCTCCTGAGACAAGGCGACATCGCCCGGCTGCATGATCGACGCCAAGATTTCCAGGTTCGCCGGCGAGCCAGAATACGGCTGCACATTCACGAATGGTACACCGAACAGTTCTTTGGCGCGTTCGCGGCAAATCGTTTCAATTTGGTCGACAAATTCGTTCCCCGTGTAATACCGCTTGCCGGGATACCCTTCGGCGTACTTGTTCTCGAGCACCGATCCGATCGCTTCGTGCACTGCCTGGCTGACGATGTTCTCCGAAGGGATCATCTCCAGCCCTTCGCGCTGGCGCTTCTCTTCCCCATCTATTAGCTTTGCTATCTGGTCATCCTGTGCGTGTAAGTTTGCCATCAATAATTCCTCCGTTCCTCAAATAAGTCAGCATAGTGGGCCAGGAGTAGTCAAATCATACCTATGATTGTACCAGCTCGTTATGCGCGGAACCAGGGGTTTCGATGCCTGATTGTTGCTTAAACATATCGTGTATGATATCTTCAGGGTACTTATGTCCAACGAAAAAATTGGGCAATTGATCGCCCAAATACGCCAAGACAGAAACCTAACCCAAGCCGAATTCGCGAAACGCCTCGCTACCTCCCAGTCAGCCGTCAACCGCATCGAACACGGCAAACAGAACCTAAGCCTGGAAACCCTCGGACGCATCAGCGACGTACTTAACAAACAGCTCATATCCGTCGCCGGCGGTGCCGTGAACCTCCGCATCGAAGGCGGCCACGAACTCCATGGGAGCATCACGCTAAAAACCAGCAAAAACGCCGCCGTCGGGCTGATGTGTGCCAGCCTGCTCAACAAGGGCACGACCCGTATCAGGAGCGTCCCGCGCATCGAGGAAGTCCACCGGCTCGTCGAAGTCCTCGCAAGCATTGGCGTGTCCGTCAAATGGTTGCCTGGTAACGACCTGGAGATCAAGCCGCCCGCCAAGCTCCGCCTGGAAAACATGGACAAAGAAGCCGCGCGCAAAACCCGCAGCGTCATCATGTTCATCGGTCCCCTCTTGCACCATTTCGATGATTTCAAGATCCCGTATGCCGGCGGCTGCGAACTCGGCCGGCGCACCGTCCTGCCGCACTTGTATGCCCTCGAGGAATTCGGCGCCGACATTTTCACCAAAAACGGTCACTACCACATCACCGCCAACAGGCATGTGCCAAAGCGCCCGGTTGTGCTGTACGAATCCGGCGACACAACGACCGAGAACATCCTCATGGCTGCCGCCGGCATGGACGGCGAAACTGTCATCAAGATGGCTAGCGCCAACTATATGGTCCAAGACCTTTGTTTGTTCCTGAAAAAACTTGGCGTCAAGATCGACGGCATCGGTACGAGCACACTGCGCGTCCATGGCACCAGCAACATCCACAAGAACGTGACGTATGCGCCGGCGGAAGACCCCGTCGAGGCGATGACGTTCATCTCCGCCGCAGTGACGACCGATTCATCGATCACTATCGAGCGCGCACCAATCGACTTTATCGAGCTAGAACTGCTAAAGCTGGAAAAAATGGGGCTCAGCTATGATATCAGCCAGCCGTATAAAGCCACGAATGGCTATACCGATTTGGTCGACCTGACGATCCACAAGCACAATGGCACACTCATCGCGCCCGCCGAAAAAATCCACCCGAACGTCTTCCCCGGCCTGAACATCGACCACCTGCCGTATTTCGTCCCGATCGTGGCCGTCGCCACTGGCCGCACGCTCATCCATGACTGGATCTATGAAGACCGCGCGCTTATGTTCACCGAGATGAAGAAGATCGGCGTCGACATAGAACTAGCAGACCCGCACCGCGTCTTCATCAACGGACCGACCAAATGGCGCCCGACCGACCTCGTCAGCCCGAGCGGCATCCGCCCCGCTGTCATGCTGCTGATCGGCATGTTGGCAGCCGACGGTGTCAGCACGCTCAGGAACGTCTATACGATCAACCGCGGCTACGAAGACCTTGCCGACCGCCTGAACTCCCTCGGCGCCCACATCACCGTCATCCACGAGATGTAAGGCTCGTTACCGCGAAGTAGTACTATTTACTTTTGATTCCACTTCGTTAATTTGCTCCTGGGTAAGCGGCACCCATGGCGAACCGTTCGGGTCAGATGAAGCCGCCGCTGGGCTGTCCCCTTCTGTCCACCATTTTGCCTGGAATGGCACGCCGTTGAAAAGAACACGGTCACCAGTGTTATACATCGCTGTTCCCCGCCAGTCAGGGTACGTTCCGGCAGGCAATGTCGGTTGGGGAATTGGCTTTTCACCTGGTAGCACGGGACCAATCAGCTCCCAGGGTGTTTGCCACGATTGCAGTACTGGGTTATCAGGCGTATCTCCCTGCGTCCACCATTTCGCACGGTAGACGTTGTGATGCCATACAACCTTTGTGCCGGCAAGGTACGAGCCGGCTACCGACCAGATTTGGTAAGGACTGGTACGAGGATCATCTGGTGCATCCGCGGCTTGTGCGCTCTGGTCGGCGACCGTAATGGTGTTGGCACTGAGTGAAATACTCCCATCGAAGCCTTTGCTTAGCTGCGCCGCAAACGCCTGGCTTGCCTGAGCGACCCCGCTGCATGAATCAGAAACCACCTTGACGTATACATAATTGCTGCCGCACGCGATGTCGCGGTTCGCTGACCACATCGACATTCTTCCAATGCCATGTGCCATGGCAAACTGGTTGAATGACGTGGCGTCTTCAAGGGTGAAGGTCTCGTCTTCGAAGTCATTTTGGCCGATCATCGGCGTTGCGCCAATCTTGGACCAAATCGATTTTGAGCTAAGATACGTTTTCTGCTGCTTGTACAGGATACCGAGCTGGCGTACTGTCTGTGCCAATGCGCTCTCTGATGCCGTAAGCATCGTCTGCCCGCTTTCCAAACTGCCGCCGTAGTCCATGGTCATGACATTGATGCCAGCCAAATCGACACCATGAGACAATAACTGAGCAATGGCGTTCGTGCCGTCTTCGGTGAGCCCCTGCGGTGCAACTGGTAACGTTACCCAAACCGCTAAGCTTTTACCTTGCTCCCGGCGCATGGATTGCAGCCCGGCAATAGCCGACGCGCGGCGTGCGGCAGCTAGCTGGTCCGTCAGCCCGCCGCCCTCCAGGTCGAGATCAATCGTGTCGAGGTTGTACCGGTCAATAACTGACTGATAAGCCTCTTTAAGTTTGCCAGCATCTGTGCATTTTTGCGCCAACTCGCTGTTGATCCTGCCACCGAACGACACTGCCACGCTGCCGCCTTGCTGCTGCAACCGGGCTATCCGGCGGTCCAGGTCGAGTGACACATTCGCCTGGTCCAATGTATAGACGCCACCCCATGTCGGTGTGCACGGATTGGAAGTATTCGACGATACGACAAATGACAGCACCGCATCACGATTGCTAGTCGTTCCCATCTGTTCGAACGCGAAACGCGGCGTCGCTGTGACATCGACATAGCTCGCGAACCAAGGGCTGCGGCCGGCTTTGGCCTGTGGCGCATGCAGCTGCTGCAATGCGAACGCCGTGCCCGTGCCCACGCCGGCCACTATCAAAATACCAAGCAAGACACGCCACAGCGACAACCGGCGCCGTGGTTCCATAGACTGCGTAGACGCGTGCTTCTTCATGATATGGCCACCTCTTCCTGGAGTACTGCCTGGGAATCCAGCTCCTGCGCGCCAAGTGGCACTGTCGCCTCTGCGTCGCCATGGTACAATACCGCCCTCCAATCAAGTGCGGGTTCAGCAGCCAGCGTCATCTGTGCCGGTGCCTTTGGGTATGTCGTGACATACATCCAACCGGTCAAGCCGTGCCAAACATCAACGAGTGTGTTCATGACGCCAATATACGCAAGAATCGCCCACGTCGCGACTGCCGCGTTGAACCCTGCAAAAGCCGCGTTCGCCCAATTGTGCGCTGACACATCACGCCACACCGTAAACGCTGAGAAACCAACGATGAACAGCGGCACAACTACATAGAGCATCGGTGATATGGTGCGATCCTTTACTTTCGGCGTACGGGCAAATGGTATTTTCTTGCCCGTAAGCGCTTGTTGTACCGACTTCAACACGCCAGCCAGATTGACGGGCAGGAGGATAAGGTTGAAACCGTAAATCCGTAAGATATCGGTCCGCCGGTATCCTGAATATTTCAAGTCGCTCGACATCGCCCAGAAATACGGTAGCGCCGCCAATAGCACGAACGGGCTGAGCAAACGGCCGTCATACGGATATGCCAATATAAATATCAGCCCGAAACTTGACCAAGCAATCGACGCCAGGTAATTCAGCCGCAACAGGATTTCGGTTTTCGATACGAGCTCGCCGCGGTATTTGCGCTCGCGTATCTGTGCCAAGAACTTCGGCAAGATGATAAGCCCGCCATTAGCCCAGCGCCGTCGTTGCACGACCAGTGACCCAAAATCTGGCGGTGTCGCACTATAACTCAAGCGTTCGGGGTAGTTCACTAGCTTCCATCCGTGCAAAGCTAGGTCGATGCTGGATTCAGTATCCTCGATGACCGTCCTGTCTTGTATAAAGCGGCGGATCTCGAACCCGCCAACCCATTCCGACTCGGCAATGTCGTCCAGCGCCTTCTTGCGGATGACCGCGTTCGCGCCGACCCAGAATGTTGCCCCGTAATAACTCATTCCTTGGTGCAGGATGTGTTGGACGTCGGTCGTTGCCCCAGCCAAGCGCTCTATGCGGGTAGCCGCGCCCCTGAAGGATGAGTAGGGCGTCTGCGTGACGGCGACGCGCGCGTTGTCAGGCTGCTGCAAGAAGTAGACCAGGCGCAGGCAGTATTCACGCAACAGTATCGAATCGGCGTCCAGCGTGAGCAAGAAATCACTGTCAGGAAACATCACCGTACGCTGGCCCGCTTCCGCCGCTGGCAACAGCACCGTCCCCGCCGGTGTTTCCTGTACTCGGAATGATCTGCCCATAAGCCCAATATACGAATTCAGGTTCATGGCTTTGTTAGGGTCATGCGACAACGACGCATACTGTTTGCGTTCGAACGTGGTCATATCCGCCTGGAAGATCCAGGATAGCCGGCGGTATAGCTGCGCGCCACGCCGGGCTGACAGCCGCGCCCCTTCAGCACGCGCTGCCGCCAAGGCTTCGCTCGCCAACGATAACTCCTTTGCCAGCCCACGTAGCACCTGGCCAGCAAAGAAAGCGTCAACATGATCGTCTGTTGATTCATGTGAGGCTTGCGTTTCCAGCCACTGGCTTGCCCACGCGTATTCATCCGCCAATTCGCCAATGGCAGCAGCGGGCATGTATTGTACCGCGCGATACTTCCTGACAAATTTCTTGAGTGCTTTTTCAAACCGCAAGCGAGGCTCCGAGAGCAGGTCGGTGATGTCACTGCAGATACGCCTCGTCGCCGCCAGCCGTTCGGCTGCCGCAGCACCCGCTGGACTGGGGTTATCGTCGACCAAAAGAACAATCCGCATTTTCGGGTATTCCTGCAACGCCGCTGACAGAAGTGTCTTGCGCACAACTGTCGGCTCTTCGCTATATGATGGAACGAGGACGGTTATCGATGGTTGGTGCTCAGAAAAATACCGCTCAAGTTCCGCTCGCGGCACACGGACATGATTGCTGAAGCGCTGCAATGCGCCTTGCCTGGTTATCAAGTAGATAAGCGCTGAGAGAGTCAAAAATGTCATCACCACCAGGTAACAGACTGCTTCCATGGTGAACTGGAAGCTGTGCGGGCCTTCAAAGAACTGGCGGATAATAGTCGATACCACGTAGAGGATCCACATTGACAACGTCACAACGATAGCAATACGGCTAAATGCTATCTTCTTGGTTGACGGTCTCTCGTGTACCCGCGCGAGTGGCATCGTCCGCTTTTCGGTCCCCCACTGCCGCCTCCGTTTTGCTTGGTTCGGATGCTTTTTGCCCAACATAATACAGTCATACCCTCCGGTTCAGTCGCGCAATTAATACGCATGCAGCCTCCACCACTACAACGCTTACGTTATATCTATAGTAGAGATTTGAGTTTTTTGCAACCTGCATTTTATCTTTAACACGGTTTTTGCATTTAAACGATACACAAGCACAACTATTTTACTTTCTACCAAACCTAGTCCACTATAGTTGCAATGAGCATAAGAGGGTATGCGCCAATCTTCCGGCATTGGGCGGTAATACCAGCATGCGTGGTATTCCTGCTCGTTACCGCTTGGGCACAACCTACCGACGACGTGTCTGGCACGCGTGTCCCTACACAGACGCGCGCCCCGGGTGCGCAGCCAGCCGTCAAGGGCAGCTCAACGGTTCACTCGGCATTGGGCGGCACCGCCGTTGGGCCGCATTGGCAACTCGCTGGTGTCACGGCGACCCCGACTGGCCTGGATATCACCTATAGCGGCCTGGCGATCGTCAACCAGGACGGCACGCCGAACCAGGACAATCCCCCGGTCAATTTGTACGGAACCGCGTTGCAGGTCCGCGGGGATTTCAGCGTGGCATTCCAGTTATCCGATATAACCGGCGAATCCATTGTCAGCCTATACGGAACACCACCACTAGTAGAAGACGAGTTCCGCGCCGAGGAAGGCACGCTTGCAATGAGTTTCAACGGCAGCATATTCAGCGCAGCCGTCAGCGAACAACCCGACGGTACCGGCATCGAGCACACACAACATACGGTTAGCACGGGCACGAAGCATTCCCTGACAGTCACTGACGAAAACGGCAAGCTAGCATTCACCGTCGACGGCACCTCGGCTGGCGCGCCGATCGACGACCATGGCATTTTCGCGCGTGGCACGGTGTTTTTTGGTTTTGAAGCAGCGCAGCCTGACGGGCATTTCCACCTAGCCCTACCAACCTATGCTCCTATTAACGGCGGGAACGTGGACCAGGCAGACACCCGGGTGCAGCACATTCGCCAAGACCCGTCAGGATTCGCGGCACTTGCTCAGAAGCGAAGGCCAGGATTCCTGGTTGGCGCGAGCATTGCGCTCGGGCCTATGGTCGCCGATACCGCCTACGGCCAAATACTTGGGAACTTCAATGTAGTCACGACCGAAAATGCCGGCAAATTCCAAACTATCCACCCGCTCGAAGGCAACAAACCAGAAGATTACAACTTTGCTGACATGGATGCAATTGTTTCCATCGCGCGCCAAGCCGGCATGAAAGTACACGGTCATACGCTCGTTTTCGGCGAGGCGAACCCGGCATGGCTGCAGAAACTCGCGTCACGCGATCCAAGCCGGTTGCAACAGGTAATGACCGAGCACATTGCCACTGTTGTCAGGCATTACAAGGACCAGGTCGAAGGTTGGGACGTTATCAACGAACCGCTCGCCGATTACGGCACGGCAGCGGGCACCTACGGGCTTCGGCAGAATATATGGTACAAAGCAATGGGGCCAAACTATATTGTCCGGGCGTTGCAATCAGCCCATGCGGCCGACCCATCGGCAGGGCTATGGATCAACGAGTTCGGCCTGGAAACCGACGATGACCGGTTCAACCAAATGCTCGACCTCGTCCGCTGGCTGCAATCCCAACACGTACCACTGACTGGCATCGGCTTCCAGGCACATATCGATAGAGGCGATACCATCGACAATGATACGCATATTGATACTGCGAAGCTGGCGTCGCGATTCGCGGCACTGCAAAAACTAGGACTGAAAGCCCGTATCTCAGAGCTGGATATCACCAGCGGGCAGGAAACGCTCGCCTATGGTGACATCGTGCATGCATGCCTGGTATCGCCTGCGTGCGTGGGTGTGACTATCTGGGGCGTAACCGATGCCTACAGTTCATCGGGTTCGCTTGGGCCAGAAGGTGTCCTTGTAACCGGCACCGGCCTGCCGTGGAACGCCCAGGAAAAACCACTGCCAGGCGTGGCAGCTATCCAAAACGCCCTGAAGTAAGCGTGCTACGCCTTGGCGGCTTGGCCGGCGCGGGCGGGCGAAATCCACGTTTGCGCCTCTGGCCGGTGAATGATTTTCTTGTAATTGACCAAACAGCGGATAACCGCGCTAATCTGGACGACATCCATCGCGAAGAAAATGACGTACATCGGGATAGCTTGGAGGCTCATGACGAATTTCTCGCGGCGAGCCAAATATTCATCTGGCCATACCGTCCATAGGATATAAAAGGTAATGATGAGGTACGCGCCGACGAATATCCACGGCGTACCGTAGGCAATACTCAAGTAGACGACGTAACACATGATGACCGGCTCCATCAGCAGCAAGAGTTCGCTGAAAACAGCCATTGGCAAACGGTAAAAGGTCAACAGATAGCCGTATTTGCGGTGGTCGGTATTGGCAACAAGGCGGCGGTGCTTAAGCAGGTTCTGCAGGCTGCCCATCTTCCAACGGTAGCGCTGGCGCAACAGTGCTTTGTACGTCTGGACCCCTTCGGTCATGGCGGCCACATCAGCCCCATAGACGATACGGTAGTCACGGTTGCCTTTCATATCGACCAGCTTGATGCTCAGGCCGATATCCTCGGTTAGCGTGTCCGTGTCATAAAAGCCGGCACGGCGCAGGACTTTGGTACGGTATGTCGATGCGACGCCGCCGATGATGAATTCGCAGTTTACTAGGGTGTAGAACTTCTTTGAACGATATGCGATCATATGCTCGAAGCGCTGCAACATACCGAGCCATGACCCGCTCGCCATGATACGGACGTTCGCGCCGACTCCAATAACCCTTGGGTCATTGAAATACTTGACAGCGTGTTCGATCGCCGTTGGCTCAAGAATGGAGTCGGCATCGAGGGTCATCACGAGTTGCCCGCGCACATGGTTGCGAAGCGCATTGTTCAGCGCCGAGCCTTTGCCGGCGTTCGCCTGCGTCACAAGCACAATCCGTTGGCGCGCCAGGTCCGCACGGACAAAGCGCCGCATCAGCTTGGAACCCCGCTTGTAGCGCGACATATACGTCTGGGTGCGCAACAGCGGTGAACGTTGTATATAGCGCCGCACGATTTGGGCAGTGCGGTCGGTTGACCCATCATCGACAATAATGACCTCTATACGCTTGTAAGTACTGGCACGGACTGAGTCGAGCGTCCGGGCGATACCAGCTTCTTCGTTGTGCGCCGCCATGATAACGCTGACGAGCGGGCGGCGTTTCCGCGGCAAAGTAGAAGCATCTGGTGCCGGCTTGCGGAATTTCAGGATGTCATAAATATTGGCGCTGACGATATACAGCCCCAGGTGCAGCATATTTACGCTGTTGGCAACAAGCAGGAGATAAAAGAAAAATTCTCTCATGCTATTCCACCTTCACCAACTTGAACGTGAACATTTGCCGGTCCTGGAAGAACAGCCCGGTACACGTCTGGATCGTCAGTATAGGCGCGCCAGTATAGTGAAAAACAGAGTCGTCATTAGGGTCAGTGACGCGCGAACCGGTAAATACATAGGTGAAGGTGTGGCCATTTGACGTCTTGATAATAGCAGTCGCGCCCGGTTTGATAACGTGCAGCGTCGCGAATACGCCCCATCGGTAATGCCCGTAGAGGAACGTGCTGCCGCTTTGGTCGTTCGGCGGCGGCGTGATGGTGGCATACTGTACCTTGTCGAGAGTAAGCGTCCATGTTTTGCTCTGGCTATCATAATAGCCATTGATAATCTGGAGCGACAGCTTCAAGCTGGGTATATCAATATGAACCGGATCGCCGCTGATAACATTTGGCTTTGCCGGTGCCCAAACCACAGCATTATGCGTATTAGGGACAACATTGGCTGACGCTTCGTATAAGCGCAGCCACCACAAACCCAGGCCAATGGCCACGAGAACAATGCCCAGGGCGAGCTGTATCTTGATAGACGAAAGACGCTTTGTCATAAGTATTCCAAAAAAAGAAAAAGGTACTCTGGAGCCACACCCTCCGAGTACCTTTGCTGGTTTAAAACGCCGAACGGACTATTACGCCTTGTACGAGCGCTTCATAGCGATGCGCACAACAGTTGACAGAAGCACTGCGCCACCAACTGCAATAGTGACCAACGCAGCGACTGTCAGGGCGACGTTCCCGCCGGTGTTTGGCAAAACAACAGCGCCTACACCCGTTGCCGTCGTTGAACCTAAAACTTTACCATACATCTCTTCTGACCTCTTACGTGTTATTTCCCCATCATCTTACACTATATGTGCAAATTTGTAAATACTATATTATTATATGCTTATGCTTACTCTGTTTTTTTTGATATTTGCGCGTGCCGTTGTTGTGGTATGATACGTGCAAGCAATAACAGGTTAACTTCGTGGCTCGGTGGAACCCACAAAAAGGTATCACATGAGCAAACTCCGTATAATTAGCCGACAATCTTCCCGGTTTTTCATTGCCGTTACACTGTTTGTTATGGCGACAGGTTCCCTAGCACCGGCTTTCGCCAAGGCTGCCGCGGCAGCATATATCCCACCAGCCAAAGTCACGTTTACTTTCGATGACGGTTTGGCAAGCACCTATAGCCAAGCTTTGCCTACTCTGGCAAACCACGGCCTGGTCGGCACCGACTACGTCATTAGCGGCTGTGTTGGCATGACAAAGGCACCGAACAAGTGCCACGCCAATACCGACACCACCTATATGACTTGGGCACAGATCCAGGCGCTTCAAAACACGTACGGCTGGGAGATCGGCTCGCACACTGTGGACCACCAGTGCCTGGCAAGCACTAAAAAACAAGATCCTGACGACTGCCCAAAGAAGGCACTGACCACAGCGCAAGTCGACGCCGAACTAGCGAACAGCAAAGCTGCGCTCGCCGCTAACGGTATTAATGCTACCGATTTTGCGCCGCCATACGGTGATGTCAACAATGCTGTCCTGAAGGAAATCGCTAAATATTACGCCTCTTCGCGCAATTTCCGCAACGACACAGGAAATGTCAATGTGTATCCATACAGCGATTACTACCTCCAAGATATCGGCGTGCAAGAAACTGTCAACACCCCCGCACAGCTGGAATCTCGAATTGACGCGGCAATCGCGAATCACCAATGGTTGATCCTTGCTTTCCATGAGATTTCCCCGGTGCCAAGCCAGAACGTCGATGATTATGAGTACGGCACAGCTGAGCTTGACCAGGTCGCAGCATATGTCCAAGCCAAACAGCAAACCGCACCCCTACAATCGGTTACGATGAGCCAGGGCCTCGCCGCCTCTGCTGCAAATTTGTTACCAAACAGCACGTTCAACGACGGTATCGCCAATGGCTGGACAACCGATGACGCGGCCGCAGTCAAGGCAGACGCCGCCAATAATGGCAGCTACCCTGATTATGCAAAATCGGTCAAGCTTGCTTCATCAACAACCGCCGGCAAGAACGTGCACTTGTTCTCCCCGCTTGTCGCCGTCACGCCCGGGACGACATACGCCCTCAAGAATTACCTGAACGTCCAATCTTTAGCAACTGGGTCGGTCGGCTTCTACATTGACGAGTACGACGCCAACGGCAATTGGATTTCCGGGCAGTACAAGGCAACTGAACCTTCTTCATTCGTCGAGAATATGAATTTCACATATACGCCAAGCTCTGTCGGTGTTTCCAAGGCACGGTTGCAGGTCATTGTCGCTGGCTCGGGCATCGTCGCATACATCGATAATGCCCAGTGGTTCCCGGTTGCGACCGCGCCTGTTACGACGCCTACCAACTTGATTGCCAATGGCGCGTTCAATGACGGTATCGCGGATGGCTGGACAACCGATGACGCGGCCGACATTACTGCCGACAGCAGCAACAATGGCAGCCCCGCAAACCCGGCTTATTCGGTCATGCTCCGCTCGGGCACGAGCAGCAACGGGCATCTTTTTTCACCGATCGTTTCTGTTACTCCTGCAAGCAGCTATTCGCTCTCTGCATGGCTGAACATATTGCAACTGAACACGGCAAGTGGCGGCGAGGTCGGCTTCTACATTGACGAGTACGACGCCAACGGCAATTGGATTTCCGGGCAGTACAAGGCAGGCGACCATACCCTCGGTAGCAACACCGTAGGTTTTAGCTACACGCCAAGCTCGGCCAGCGTTAGCAAGGCGTCTTTGCAAGTTATCATCGTCAGCAACGCCACTATCCAGGCATACATCGACGATGTCGCTTGGACTGAAAACTAGCATTACGCTTGCGTTAAGCACTAGCTTAAACATTAGAGTTATGTTGTAAAGATTGACGTAATCCGTCATTCGTTATATACTTACATTAAATTGTAAACGGTGAGCCCAAGGAGTAGCGGTGTTAACTGACCAATTGCGTAAAATCGTACTGTCCAAAAGTCGCACTGTCGCGCTCGCTGCGACCATAATCTTCTCGTCAGTTATCGGGGTCAACGGCTTCAGCCCGTTGCTCGTGCACGCCGCTGCAGCCAGCCAAAATAGCGCAAAAGTGTCGTTCACCTTTGATGACGGCCTCGAAAGCGCCATCACCAAAGCCGCACCGACGCTGCAAAAGTACGGCCTGACCGGTACGGACTATGTCATCACCGATTGTGTCGACATGACGACTACCCCGAATACCTGTGCCGCCGACAACTCCAAGCCGTACATGACGTGGGATGAGGTTACGCAACTACAAAACATCTACCATTGGGAAATCGGCTCGCATTCAGCCACCCATAGCTGCATGGCGAGCAGCGCCCAAACTGACCCTGATAATTGCGTGAACGCTGCACCCTTGACCGCAGCTCAGCTCGAGACTGAATTGGCTGGCAGCCAGCAAACATTGGCCACCTATGGCTTCACGGCGACTGACTTCGCATGGCCCTACGGCGATTACGGTGACCTGTCACTTTCAATAGCAGCAAAGTACTACGCGACCACGCGCGGCTTCGCCGACAATGACGCGAATAATGTATTCCCTTATAACGACCTCGTCCTTCATGACCAACAGTTCCAAGCCGGTGCGCCGACCACAGCTTGGGCGCTATGCGCTGACATGAGCGTAACCGGTGCCGAAACTTGCATAGACAACGCGATTGCCAACAACCAATGGGTTATCCTGGTCTTCCATAATATCGCTGACAAGCCGGACACCTCAGAAGACAGCTACGACGAATCTACCAGCACCCTCGATGCTATCGCTGCATATGCTGCTGCGAAACAGCAAGCCGGCCAGGTCAAAGTCGTAAATGTGACGAACGGCGTTGCCATCGGGACCAACTTGTTGCCAAATGGCAGCTTCGTGGACGGTATCGCCGAGGGCTGGACAACCGATGACGCGGCCGACATCACCGCCGACAGCGGCAACAATGGCCGCTACCCTGAACCAACGCACTCTGTTCTGCTGAAGACAAGCGCCAGCGGTGCAGACAGCCACTTGTTCTCGCCGAAAGTCAGCGTGGCATTCGGGCAGACATACGCCCTGAAGAATTACGTCAACCTGCTCAGTGGCGGCTCTGTCAACTTCTATGTCGACGAGTACGACGCGAGCGGTAACCTCCTCACTGGGGTTGACCCAAGCGCGGGCATCAGCTACATAGCCCCAGGCGCTCGAGGCGTCAACGTCGCGGATATCAACTTTACGTATACGCCGTCTTCAGCGGCAGTCGTATCGGCATCCCTCCAGGTAATCGTCAAAGGCGTTGGTACACAGGCCTACTACGATGGAGCTCAATGGTTCAACACAACGCCAAGCAAGCCAGGCGACGCCAACGGCGATGGTTTAGTTAACATTAAAGACGCAACATTGGTATCACTAAACTGGGGCAAGTCAGGGATGACCCTCGCTCAAGGTGATTTGAGTGGTGATGGCATAGTAAATATTAAAGATGCGACTCTAGTGTCGCTGAATTGGGGAAAATAATATGAAGAAACTGCTAATAAGTTTGATATGTAGTCTAAGCCTTCTGGCAACGCCGGCAAGTGTATTGGCTGCTACCGGTAACGGGACGGCAAGCCTCCACGTGACTCCATCCAGTGGTTCATACAACAAGAACAGCACTATCCAGTTGACTGTCACCGAATCTAGCTCAGTGCCTGTTGCTAGCGTCGAAGCTGATTTTTCTTACCCAGCCGCTCAGTTAGACTGCCTTGGCGTCAACACAAGCACTAGCGCCTTCGCGACAACGTACCAGAATACTTGCAGCGGCGGAACAATTAGCATTGCACGTGGCGTGCAAGGTACGACAATATCTGGGTCACACATTGTCGCAGTCATTAGCTTCAAAGTTCTAAGCGGCTCAGGCAACGGTAGCATAACTGTTGCCGATACATCAGAAATTGACGACGCCAGCGTAAATAATGCTTGCGACGCCAGCTGCGCAGGCGGCAATGTAATCGCCACCTATGCTTTTACTACACCAACGCCGACGAAGCCAAAGGCACCTGCACCTACGCACACTTCGACGACTACCACGGCTACAAGCACGCCAGTAGTTACCACGACCGATACGACAACTACGAAGAAAACAGCTGCGAAAACCGACCCGGGCGTCTTGGGTGAAACAAATGCTAACCCGGCCGCAAACACCGCGTCAGTCCAGGAAAGCAAATCGCAGCCAGTTGCGCTATGGAGCCTCGGCACCGTCCTGCTTGCTATAGCCGTATACTTCGCCTACAGATTCTCAAGGCCAGCTCCAGCGGTAGCGAGAGACACTCGGAAAAAGACCGCACCATCGAAACAAGCCAAACGAAAAACCACCCGGCGCTAACACGCCACACGTCACGATCAGCTTCGTTAACAGCCGCGTCGACCAAGCAGCGGCACCTTAGGGCTACTTGCCCCCATGGGCGCTAATGCTTATTAGCTAAAGATCACTCTATCAGCGTCGCCGTCACGGCATCGTCCGGCAGAAAACCAGCCACAAAAACCGCACCCTAAAAGTCATCACTAGATTCCATCAGAAGACGAATACCCACCTTTCGGCGGGTATTTTTCGATCGCGCATGGTGCGAGTGAGGGGAGTCGGACCCCTGTTTCCTCCTTGGAAGAGAGGCATAATAGCCGTTATACGACACTCGCAAACAACCAGCGATGGAGATATTATACCTGATTCACAGCCGCTTTCATCCATCCATCAACCCTCCTGAATAACTTCGTACCTTTTTCCGGGTCGCCAGCCGCTATTACGGAAACATGTGCCGTTCCATATGGCAAGCTTCTTCTATGCAATGCTTGCTTATTAGCCCTCGTATCAATAGTCGTCCGCTGGAATGCAGATTTGTCCAGCCCCGTGATATTTTGCCAATACGCGAGGCACTCATCAGGATCGTTATCCGGATATATGTGGAGCCGGACCGACAGGTTCTTGTTAGTTATGCCGCAAGATTTCTTGAGCCAGGCGATTCCGAGCCGTATAACATCCGGGTTTGAATTGGACAGCCGTAGCCTGCCGCTCGTTTTTGCGCCCTCCCCAATATATAAGCCAATACCAAGCAGCATAATATCTCTTTCTGACAATATGCCCAATTCCTTTGCCCCAAGCTTCATCATCGCTTGGACTTCTTCAATCCTCCGCAAGTGGCGCAATTGACCTATTTTTTGCGGTCCGGCTTTCATTCGCGCCAAGGCCCTTTTGTTAGGCATATAAGGCTGGTCCTTGAACCAGTAGCTCATCGTGGATCTCGCCACACCCAATTTTTCCTCAATCATAGTGTATGAATAGCCAGCACGCCTTAATCTTTCTGCATCTGCGCGTAATTTATTCATATTACGAGTCTAGCTTATATATGATGTCCTTTCAATAGAACCTCTGTTATAATGCAGTCGAGCCCCCGTAGCTCAGTTGGACTAGAGCAAGAGACTTCTAAGCTCAAGGTCGCAGGTTCGAATCCTGCCGGGGGTACCACACAAAGAGTCGGTCCTAGTGACCGGCTTTTTGTGTGGCGCTTCTACACGTTCGGTTCTGCGACTCGGCAGCGAAGCTGACGATAGTCGCAGGTTCGTACAGGAGCGAGCGAGCAGAAGCTTGCTTCGATAAGCGAACTCCGTGCCTTATCCTGCCGGGGGTACCACACAGGTATTCATCCAAATAGAGAGACAGCAGTCATATCGTCATTTTACTTGGACTGCCTGACCTTGACAGTTTAATTTTTGTGTTTTATGTTATCTGAATGAACGAGCCCCACACCCAACTCTGGGGAGTACTGGTACCTGTCGGCGATAACGACGGCAATGAATTTGATGTGCCGTATCACCAACGATGGGACGAACAAGTACGCTCTCTTGCTGGAGGCCTGACGATTCTCCGAACAGCCAAAGGACAATGGCATGACCAAGATGGTACTTTATTTGCAGAGAGAGTTATACCCGTCAGGATCGCTTGCGGCGAAGAGACGATCCGTGAGGTTATGGAACTTACGTTGCGTCACTACGGCCAGATAGCTGTGATGGCTTATCAGATCAGCGACCGCGTACTGATACTCGAACGATAACCCTTCACTTTATATAGAACGCTCGTCAATTCGTGAAAGTGATATCATCTACATCGAACGTACTGTTCTTGGATGTGCTGAAGCTAAAGCCAAGGCTGGTAATAGTTGTAGTCTTATCAAATCCCACAAAATCGCTTACTGGGACAGTGATTGTCTGCCAGCCGCTCAAGCCCTGGGTGACATAGCTGGACAATGACACAACATAGGTATTAGTGCCCTGCTGTAAGTAGAACTGCGAATTGTTGCCTGACGGCATCATTGCACCGTTTAGATTGATGCGAAGCGTAATTTTGCTATAGGGACTTAGGGTCGTCGAACCGATAGCACGCGACGCTGTCACCGTTGACTTAGGCTTAGCGACAAATCGCAAGAAGGTATTTGCCCCTGATGTTTGGGCCGATACGTTCTTGCTAATGGCCCAATTGCCAATGCCGCTTTGGAAATTTTCGAACACAAGCGGAGCCAAGCTAACTGTAATTGTCTTTGTGCTGGTTGCTATGAGACCAATGCTATCTCTAACAGTAAGCGTAACTGTGTATGTTCCTGGCACGGTGTACGTATGGCTGGCTGATGAGCCAGCTTGTGGCCCAACAATAGTGCCATCACCAAAGTCGAAGGTATATGCAGTAATCGGGTTAGATCCAGGCGTCGACGTTGAAGCGTTGGCTGTAATATTGAGTGGCGCGTAGCCTGAGGTTGGCGTCAAGCCAAAGTTCGCCGTTGGTGGCGTCGGGTTGGCGATGATGATGCTCTTGGATGCAGAAGCTGTATTTCCATGGTCGTCGATGGCGGTGACAGTGACGGTAAATGTACCAGCAGACACATAGGTGTGGGTCGCAGATGAACCGGCTTGCGGCCCCATCATGGTACTATCGCCGAAATCGAAGGTGTACGAAGAGATTGGGTAGGTTCCAGCCGTCGAGCCAGAAGCATCGGCCGTGACCGACACTGGTGCAGTTCCCGAGCTGGGTGACAGACTCAAGCTGGCGACCGGCGGCGCCGTACTAATATCTACGGTTTGTGCGGCACTGCTGGTAAGCCCCATGTCGTCAGCGACAGTCACTGTCACACTATAACTTCCAGGCAGGGCATACGTATGCGATGTTGTTGTCCCCGCTTGCGGACCGACTATCGTGCCGTCACCAAAGTCAAAGGTATAGTTAGCTATTGGATTAGTTCCGGCCGCTGAGGCTGACGCGTCAGCAGTGACTACTAGGGGTGCTACGCCGTTACCGGGAGAGACACTCAGTGCGGCAACCGGGGGGTCAGCCGTCGGCGTGACAGTGACGGCTATCAAGCTTGTACCGTTCAGCTCGCCATCATTGGCAGTAAGATTGATCGTAAATTGCCCGCCAGTACTGGACGACGGGGCAAGAGTTAGCGTGCCGGTGCCGTCAAGATTATCGGTAAATGTCGCGAATGACGGTAGGTTGTTTGCGGTGAGTGTTAGAGAATCTTGCTCATTGTCCAGCGCATTTATTTGTATGGCCTGAGTCGTTCCTCCGTCAATGCTTAGCGTACCCCCAAGTATTTGAGGCGGCGTATTGATGGTGAATGATGCGATATCAGACCATGGGCCGATCCCAACAAAGTTCTGCGCCCTTGCCTGCCAGAAGTATCGTCCTGGCGCGAGACCACTCAGATGGTCCATGTGGCTTGATTGCCACTGCCCCGCGTAGCTATAGGTGCCCGTGTCGTTCCAGGCGTACACCTGCCCGCTGTCGCCGCCGTTGAAGCTTAGATCGACGTCGGTTGTGGTGCTAGGGAATTTAGCCCCGTTTGCCGGCGAAACCGTCGTGGCACCACTTGGCTGGTTCTTGTATATTTGGATCGAGCTAATGCTGTTGTTGTACGGTGAACTCAGGCTAGCAATGCTATTGTCGGTGTGCAGCAGCGCACCGCTCTGGTTAACATCGGTATAGGCAACCACATGGTACTGTCCTTCGTAGCCCGGTTCATAGTAGATTGATTCTGCCCGGTCATTGAAGCCCTGGTCCGGCATATTGTAATAGTTGATGCCCGTGTCGCCGGCGTAGTACCAGTGACATTCGCCGCCATAGTTCGTATTGTCGCAGAGCGCGACATGGCCGCGAGATATCACCCGTGCTGATGAAACCTGATTATCACCGATGCTGTTATTTGATAGGTCATTGTCGTCGTTCTCGTACCACTCGCAAGTGTTGCTGAAGTTGTCGTCTCGGCAGATCATCACCTTCACATGGAGGCCGACGCGGAGCGAGGAGATGCTGTCATTCGGTAACCCGATGGCGCTCGGGCTGCCGTAGTCACCGATGGTCCGGATGATACACGTGCCGTTATAGTTGCTGTCTACGAAGAACGCGACTTGCATGGGGCTCGGGGAGCAGCCGGTGGTCGGCTGGCCGCCCTGTACACGCATAGATGAAACCTGGTTGTCGCCGACGCTGTTGTTGGAAAGGTCACCATCGTCACTAGTGAAATCTTCGCAGGTATTGCTGAAGCCGTCGTCTCGACAGAGGGTTGCTTTGGCACCACCGCCGATCCGTACTGAGGAAATACTGTCGTTGGGCAGCCCAATTGCTGTCGGGCTGCTGTAGTCCCCGATGTCTTTGGTGATGCACCCGCCTTGGAAGTTAGGATCGATGTAGACAGATACTTGGTTCGAGCCCGGCGAGCACCCGGTGGTGCTTGGTCCGCTTTGGACGCGCATCGACGATGTCTGGTCGTTCCCGACATCGTTCGGGTCACTGCTGGTCAAGTCACTCTTATCACTGGTTACCCACTGACAGGTGTTACTGAAATTGTCGTCCTTGCAGAGCACAGCTGATGCGCCGCTGCCCAGCCTGACCGATGAAATGCTGTCATTCGGCAACCCTATGACGCTTGGGCTGGAATAATCGCCAAAATCTTTTGTTACGCAGTCGCCGCCAAAATTCGGGTCAACAAAGACAGATACCTGGTTCGACCCTGGTACGCAGCCGGTTGTCTGGCCCCCTCCGCCCCCTCCACCGCCAATGTTACCCGGTGCCACCTGGGTTACTGTTGGGCATGAGGTGATATCGGTGCGACACACCCGGCGCATGCCATCTGGCGCGAGGTTGGCCTTGCCGTTGTTTGCATACACATCAAAACTGATAATGAGCGAAGTGGGCCAGCCTCCTATTGGCATGCTGATGTTATAGCCAACGTCAGTGTCACTTATCGGATACCATATTGATGACTTTGACCATTGGCCGCTACCCTCGACGCTCCAGGTAAAATCCGTGCGGGATAGTCCTGTGCCTGTGTGATCTTGAACGTGTGCTTTTACGGGCAACGATAGACCATTGATAAGGTTAGATGTCCCGTCGCTCGGTGTTGGGCTTACCCACCAACCGCCAACACCTGCAGGGTCAAACCATGGCCATGGGTTTACGTCAGACTTGTATGCACCCCCTGCCGGCCTTACTTCGAAGTGTAAATGGCACCCTGTTGAGTATGGGGCTCCAGGTAATGTACCGATGTCTGCAACATGTGTGCCTGCGGGAATATCTTGCCCCACGGATACATACACTGCTTGTACGTGTGCAAGTAAAACATCGTGGCCGTCTTGTGTACGTAGTGTTGGATAAAGATTTCCGTAGTATTGGCTCATCTCGCCGCCAATCGAAACAACATGTAACGGAACCGGAGCGACTAGAGGTGAGCCACACTCGGTGCCAAAGCCTAGATCAACGCCGGAATGCCAATGGGATTTATCTGACGGGCATTGATGATTGCCATCTGTCGCCAGAGGCTCAACACTTACACTAGTACATCCATAATCCTGGGTGACGTCGCGAGCCCCGCTCCACCAAGGTGATGTTAATCCTGAAGCGCTAGCTATTTTGGGAACAAAAGCTAATCCGCCAGAGGTCACGAGGATAGACGCTGCGCCAAACAAAAAAGCCCTTTTCAGGGCTTGCTTCATCCGACGGGCGAGCGAACTCACCCCAAGAACAATAAAGTTGCTAATAGACTCCCGCGCGATGACAGTATTCATATGCTGAAGCTCCCTTACGTTCTTACGCAACTAGCCGGAATCATAGTACGAGCAAGATAAAAAATCAAGCGCTATTTCAGCTGGATAGAGCAAGAGACTTCTAAGCTCAAGGTCGCAGGTTCGAATCCTGCCGGGGGTACCATTCCGTTTATGCTTAAAAGACTTCTTTCGGAAGTCTTTTCATTTTTGCTAGAATATGCCAATGAATGATGCGATGTATCTTGAGGAAGCAGTTCGGTTAGCAAAGCAATCGAACGAGCCAGTTGGTTGTGCATCTATTCTAGTCGACCACAATGGCATAATTATTGCCCAAGCGTTTAACTCCCAACGTGTTGATAACTTAACGGCGTCTCACGCGGAAATGAAAGCTATCGCGCTAGCAAATCAGAAACTAGGCCGAAAGCTTAGGGGCATAACTGCATACGGCAACTGCGAGCCTTGCACTATGTGCTTGACCGCTCTAATCTTCGCCGAAGTCGAACGAGTTGTTTTCGCGCAGCGCCTTAACGACTTTGTAAGTGAAGACAAAAAAATTACTATCGACTGCTTCGAATTTGTAAAGCAGTTCCCGCATTCGCCTAAACTAGCATTGCATCCACTTTAGAACCCCGTACTAGTGTCCGAACATCGGCTAGAATGTGCCGTACCACACAGAGAGTCGGTCCTAGTGACCGGCTTTTTGTGTGGCGCTCCTGCGAATTCGGTTCTGCGACTCGGCAGCGAAGCTGACGGTAGTAGCGGGTGCGTACAGGAACGAGCATACAGAAGCTTGCTTCGATAGGCGGACTCCGTGCCTTATCTTGCCGGGGGTACCAATTCCTCGCGTCAGATCGTTCTGGGTCTAGAAACACGCTCCGAATGAAGACTCTATCTGGTATTTAGTTCGGATCCCGAATGCTTCTTTGATATGATGTTTGCATGAGCAGGCTAGATACCCTGAAGCAAAAAGTTGAAGAGCTGTATACTTCCAACCACCCGGATGCAGATGTCTGGATTGGCTGGGGCTATAAAAACCATGTTCTTGTTGTTACTGAACTTGCAGAGAAAATCGCGAAGACACAGGGCGCACTGTTGAATTTTGTGTAGCGGGCGCTTTACTTCACGATATAGCAGATGCTGTGATGGCGCGAGAAAGACCAGAACATGAGACAGAAAGCTTGACGCTTGCCGATAACCTACTCCAGGAAAGCGGCTTTAGTGTCCATGAGGCTGATCATATTATTCGTGAAATTATACAACCACATAGCTGCGATCCTAAACTGCCGACAATACTCGAAGGCAAAGTTGTTGCAACTGCTGACGGAGCAGCCCACTTTATAACAGATTTTTACCCATACTTTTGCTGGCAACATTACGGTCCCGATGAAGATTACACCAAGTTCAAGACGTGGGTACTCAAGAAAATGGAGAAGGACTTCACGAAGAAGATTTTCTTCGATGAAGTAAAAAATGAGGTAAACCCTAGGTACGAAGCGCTTAAGTTAGTATTTGGATAATGGACCATCCCAGTCCTAACCTGCGCAAGAATGCTGTACCATTTTGGTGATGGCTGAAGTTATCGATTTATCATCGCACGGCATTGTCGCGCTTGTCCGTAATGCCAGCGGTAAATTCTTGCTCCTGCAAGAATCCCGCAAAGTCATGAAGGGCCGTTGGGCACCCCCTCATGGACGCTGTGAGGCATCAGACAAATCAGAAGAAGCCGGCGTGATACGAGAAGCCGCGGAAGAAACAGGCTTGGCCGTCAAACCGATCAAGAAATTGCTCACGCAGGCAGCCGACACAAAGGTCAAAACCGTCTCGTTTTGGCTGGTAACCGTGGTTGGTGGCGATGTAAAGATCGACGCGTCGGAAGCTGCCCGGCATGGCTGGTTTAGTGTAGACGAAATATTGGAAATGCCATTATATCCAGGCACGAAAACATTTTTTGAGAAAGTCAGGTCCGGCGAACTGCCGCTAGTGCCGAGCTAGTCTCGGCCAAGCACTATTATTGGGAATATGATAAAAGTCATCCATTACCAGGACGAAACAACCGAAAGGCCCCTTGAAGCGATCATCGGCGAGTACTACGACGGGGTTCGCAAGCTATTGCCCGAATTGCCCGAGACGATTCAGGTCTATTTCAGTGATTACGGCATTCTTGCCGGCAGCGGCGTCGGAGCCTTTGCTTACGCCCATGACATCCTGACTATATCGATTGATCCCTACTTCAAAAATAAGAATAAACAACGGAACGAAATCCGCGCGGCAATATTCCACGAGTCTTTTCACCTGTACCAAAATTTCACCAGCAAGGATGGTCCTTTTTCAGCGATAGACAATGCGCTTTACGAGGGCATGGCGACGATATTCGAGCGTGAATACTGCGGCATATGGCAACCATACGGGGACTACAGAATGGTCACAGAGGAAAAACTCAAGTTATGGATGAACGAACTGCGCCAACTAAGCCTTGAGGATTTTCGCAATAATTATCGTGAGTGGAAATTTTTTCATCCAAAATATAACGCACGTTGGATCGTATATAAGGTCGGAACGTGGATGATTGACCAGATATTACAGGACCACACGCTTACTATTTTTGATTTGAGCTTCAAGACAGCTGCTGAAATACTAAAGCTGTATGACGACAAACCTGTTTAGCCCAAAGCCCGCGAGTGAACAGTGAACCGGTTTTGTTTGGCATGCCTGCAAGCACCGGCGGTCACGCTGCGGTCATGGTATTTTCGATTGACACAAAGGCGCCAAAGCGTGATATTGAACATCAGATTATTAAACGGGGGAGGGACTAATGAAACATTATCCAGTATTATTTGCCATCGCCGCGGTGGCGACGCTCGTGGGCTTGACGTCAGCGCTACCAAGCCGCGCGGCGGCGGACGCAGCCCAATGCCAGCAGGAAACGCTCCCCGTCACGCTATCCGCGCTTGACCCGACGGTTTATCACATCGCCGGAAAGCTGTGTTGGCAAGGCAGCCTGGCGGGCAAAACCATGCAGCTGCTCATCCATGGCTACACTTATGACCAAAACTATTGGGATTTTCCGTACCAGCAGCCCAATTATTCGTACGTGGCGAGCGCGGTCCAAGCTGGCTATGCGACGCTGGCAATCGACCGGATCGGCGTCGGCCAGAGTGACCATCCCGCGCCGGAGCTAGTGACTGTCCTGTCCGAAGGGTATACCGTCCACCAAATCGTCCAGGACCTTCGCGGCGGCACTATCGAAGGCACCGCCTTCCCCAAAATCGTGCTCGTCGGACATTCGCTCGGCACGCTCATCGCCTGGACCGAAGCGGCAACATACCAGGACGTAGACGGTGTCATTGCTAGTGGTTGGATGCACACGCTGAACCCGGTCGCCGCCGCAAGCATCCTCAGCTCCAGTTACCCGGCTGTACTGGACCCGAAGTTCGCGGGTAGCGGCTTGCCGGTTGGCTACCTGACGACCGTGCCCGGAACACGCGGGTCGCTCTTCTATAACGCTGCCAATGCCGACCCGAACGTCATCGCGCTTGACGAACAGCTGAAGCAAACCGGCACGGACGGAGAAGAAGCAACATTCGCCACCGGCAACGACCCGCTCTTGACGCTGTCAATCCACGTGCCGGTAATGACCGCCGTGGGCCAAAACGACGGGATTTTCTGTGTCCCGTTGCTACTTTCCTGTGCAAACGGTACCGCGGTAAAGGCTCGTGAGCAAGTATTCTACACCCCTGATGCTTGCTTGGAGGGCTATTCCCTGCCTGGCTCCGGCCATGACATGAACCTGCACCTGAACGCCGGCGCCTGGTACACAGCTGCGAATAATTGGATTGCCCGCCGCGTCGGCGCGAACGTAGCCACGCCGCCAACCCAGCCGTGTGAGTAACCCCTAGAACTAGTTGTAGCTCAGCCTGGCTGTGGCGCCGGACAAACCTTCAAAATATTCCATGCGGATCTTGTGGCTGCCTGCCATTAGGGAACGGGTGACTGAGTAGGAGGTCGGCGGCTCGCCTTTCCATTCGTTGATGGCCAAAACATCATCGATATAGAGGCGAACACCGTCATCGCTAGTGACCGTGAATGTATGGTTGCCGGCGGCAAAGTTCGCGATTTTTGTCCAGCGGGCCGAGAAGTTGTCAACATGTACGCTGGAAGCCGGCGAGCCGGTGCCCCAGTTAAAATTAACCGAGGAATCGGAGCGCGCCAGTGCCTGGGTGCCGCTGAGACCAGTATTATTCCAATACGACCCTTCGTATGCACCGGTGCCGAGGTCGAACAGGTAATACGTAAGCTGTGCCTGCGCATTGCCGGTGCCTTCGTAGTATTCCATCCGGATAGTATGGTAACCAGCCGCCAGCTGTTTATACCCATAGTTCGTTGATGCGCCCGGAGTCCAGTGATCGATGACGAGTTGGTTATCGATATACAACCGGACACCGTCATCAGCCGTAGCCTGGAATCGATACGTCCCTAGCGTGGCGAAGTATGGTGTCTGCGTCCAGCGGACCGAGAAGTTGTCAGCCGTGATACTACTTTCGGGGGAGCCGGTGCCCCAATTGAAGTTGATGGATGGGTCGTTTCGCACCATCGCCGGCGTACCAGCAAGCGACGAATTGGCGAAATACTGCCCCAGGAATGGTGGCGTCGCTCGTGACACAAGCGAGTAAGTCATCCTGGCAACGGCGCTAGCCACCCAATCGAAGTATTCCATTTTGATAGTATGGTTGCCGGAACCGAGCGCTATGCTGGCACTATAGGTCGTCACCGACTGGCCCTTCCATTGATTGATGACCAATGCGCCATCAATATACAACCGGACGCCATCGTCGGTAGTCGTTGTAAATTTATACGTCCCTGCATCTAGCGGTATGGTACGCGTCCAGCGCACGGAGAATTTATCAGCTGGCATACCCGTCCCGGGGGAGCCGGTGCCCCAATTGAAGTTGATGGATGGGTCGCGGCGCGTGATTACTGGCGAGCCGCTCAGGCTTGTATTCGGATAGTATTGGCCGACATATGCTGGGAGGGCCGGCGTTATTAGGATTGGCTCCGTCGCCGTATTGGCCGATCCTTTCACATCCCTTACGGTAAGGGTTATCGTAAACGCGCCCGATCTCGTATACGTGTGGCTTGCAGAGGAACCTGCCTGCGGCCCGACCGTCGTGCCGTCGCCGAAATCGAACATGTAATCTGCGATCGGATATGTCCCCGCCACCGACCCAGACGCTCGTGCCGTCACGGCGAGCGCCCCGGAGCCGTGCGTGGCCGATAATGACAAAGAAGCCGTTGGGGGAGCCGCCAGCACGGCAATCTGCTGGGATGTGGTGGAAGTGAGGCCATTCGCGTCCGTCACCGTGACGCTCGCCGTGTATGTTCCCGGCGTTGCATATGTATGATTAGCGCTGCCAGGAGAGGCCAAGGTGGCCTTAGTGCCATCACCGAAATCGAACACGCAACTGGTAATCACGCTCGTGCCGCCGGTCGAACCATTTGCATAGAATGTATCCGTGAAGGGTGCGTTGCCAGATGGTGCGGCCGGATACATCACGGCAGCTGGGCCGACAGGAGGTATAAGCGACGTTGCGTATAATGAGGAGTCGGCGGCCCCGAGGTACAGGATGTTGTTGGCAACTGCCACGCTTGTGGCGTTCGCGGGTACCCCCGCGATCTTAAGCTGTGTCCAGTGCGTGAGATCGGTGGTGGCATATATTGTGGACCCATCGATTGCGTAGAGGGTCTTGCCTGTGTCGTCAACTGCGATATCAGTAACCATGATCGGGGCTTGGCTCACTGATATCCCATCATATATCTTGAGCTGTGTCCTGCCTATTTTCTCGCTCGCTTCGTAAACCAGCTTGCCAGCAAACGAAATAGGCCGCCAGCCATCGCCATAATACCCCCCGGACATATCAGGGCAGGTTGACCATGCTGTGCCATCGTATGCCTGGCATGGCTGGTGCACGTTGCTCAGGACATCCCAAGCTTGGGTATATAATTTGCCATTGAGGACGCCCAAGGGATAGATGCGAGTATAGTCGTTCGTATTGGTCAGGTAGTCATGCGGCTTGGCGTCAATCATTTTTGTCCACGTCACGCCGTTGTTGGTACTATGCCAGACCGCGCCGGTTATACCCTGCTCGAGTGTGCCGTTCACATTAACCTTGCCGAGCGCTGACCCTGATACCCATAAATCAGTACCATCAAGCGTATTCATATCCATAACATGCTCGGCATCAACCCAATCGCCGGTCGTGCTAGGCGGGCAACTTGATGGCATCGGCGATAGCCCTTTGACATCTTGCCAATGGACGCCGTCAGTGGTTTTGGCATACATGAAACCACACTGCGAGCCTTTCGGGTCCAGCGCCAAGCCGTAGAGCGTGCCGTTAATCGCCCGGAAATTATAGATTGCCTCTGTGCTCGACGTGAATGAATTGCCGCTGCTATCCAACGAATCTGCAATGTCACCCGTTAACGGGTCGTACGACATGATATGCACCGGTCCGGTATTCGCGCCGTAATCTCCGTAACCCATGTAGATTTTGCCATTCCAAGGCATGAGCGTCGCGATCGATTTTCCGATAGCTGTCGGCTGTTGGGATGCAAATGTATTTGTCCCTAATAGCACGAATGACCCGGATGGAACGGCCGAACTCGTAACGCTCGCCGTCACCGCACAGCGATCGACTGATGTGATATACGAACACCACAGACGATCAAACAAGAATTTTCCAAAGGGAATGACGAGCACCGCTACCACCACGCCGGCAATTGCAAACCGGTTCAAGCGGCGCACATGTGGCGCCAGCCCGGCAGCGAGGTTCTTGGCTTGCTCATGAACAGGAATCTTAGGGGTCAGTTCTGGCGGCGAGACAACGACCGGCGTTTGCTCCCCGAGGCGCCGGTTGCGACGAAGTTTATTACGAGCCATGATTTATGATAACCATAAATATTACGCGGTTGCAACTGCTTAACCCGAGCGAGGGCATCCCTGGCAGTGCCCCATCTTCTTGGCGTGCCAGTAAGGCACATGGCATATTCTGCCCATAGTTGCCCGCCATGTAGTGGACGCGTTTGTATTTTCACGCATTATTCGATATAATCACCCCTGTTGTTGCTGCATTGTGGCAAAAACCAAAATTCCAAATCAGGGAGCTTGCCGACCGTTTGGAATTTTGAGAGGAGGAACGTAGTCGCCAGCCGAAGCTTTTGCCCGCTAAGGCAAAACGAGGCAAAGGCGTAGATTCCGATAATCGAGCGATCAGCGAGATTATATGCAGAACCCAAGAAATCCTGCTCCTATACGAAAAAGATTTCTTGGCGTGAAGCTATACGACATGGCGGATGTAGCTCAGTTGGTTAGAGCGCCAGATTGTGGCTCTGGAGGTCGTGGGTTCGAGACCCATCATTCGCCCCAAGATCGCATAGATAAAGCAGCCTGTTTTAAGGGCTGCTTTTTGCTATACTACTACCGAAGGGGAACAGATGAAAAAAGTCATTCGGAAAATCTTTGGTTTGGTGCGCTCTTACAAATTGTTCAGTTTCGCGGTTGTGGCAGCACTCGTGGCCGCCCTCCAGCAACTCGTCAAACACCAAACCGCTAGCAACTGGATATTGGCTGGGGCTTCAATCATCGCGCTGCTCCCACTCGCCTCGCGCATGATAAAAGACCTTCGCGATGGCAAGTACGGCGTCGACATTTTGGCAGCCTTGGCTATCGGCACGTCAGTCGTGTTGCAGCAATATTGGGCGGCAATCATTATCGTCATCATGCTTACCGGCGGCGAATCGCTGGAAACGTTTGCTTCCCGGCGAGCCCGCAGCGAACTGCGCGAGCTCCTCAAGCGCGCGCCGCAACTCGCGCACATCACCCGCAAGGGCAAAGTCGCCGACGTTCGCGCTAGCGAGGTTGCCGAGAATGACAAGATTATTATCAAGCCAGGGGAAGTCGTGCCGGTCGATGCGGTGATTACTGATGGAACCGGCAGCTTCGACGAAGCTAGTTTGACTGGCGAAAGTTTGCCACAAGCAAAAGGCGTCGGCGACAATATCCTCAGCGGCTCCGTCAATATCGATGGCCTCATCACCGCCCAGGCCGTCCATACTGCATCGGATAGCCAATACCAGCAAATTATCCGGCTGGTCGAAGCCGCGGCAGACAACCCCGCTACGTTTGTCCGCCTGGCAGATCGGTACAGCATTCCCTTCACCGTTGTTGCACTGGCAATTGGCGGCGTCGCGTGGATACTGTCGCACCAGCCGATCCGTTTCTTGGAAGTCATCGTGGTCGCGACCCCTTGCCCGCTCATCCTTGCCACGCCCATCGCGCTCATCGCCGGCATGAGCCGGGCTGCGCGTGACGGTATTATTATCAAGACCGGCACGGCATTGGAAAAGCTTGCCCAAGCCAAAACCTTCGCGTTCGACAAAACCGGCACGCTTACCTACGGAGCACCCGCTTTCGACGCCGTGACATCTTTTAGCCCGTACAAGAAAGCTGACGTCTTGGCATATGCCGCCGCTTTGGAACACGGCTCGAACCATGTGCTTGCCGCTGCCATCATCAACGAGGCGGCGCGCCAGAAGTTGAAATTACCGAAAACTAAGCATATCCGTGAGATTGCCGGGCGTGGCTTGGAAGCCCACGTGCAAGGCAAGGACATTGTCGTCGGCCGCTATAGCCTGCTTGAAGAAAATGGCGTTGCAATGCCCGCCCATTTCAAACATGCAAGCGTGGCGCAAACGGCAACCCACATCGCCATCAGCGGCAAGCTGGCTGGGTACATTACCTTCAAGGACCAGGCGCGCAAAGACGCTAAAGCCACACTGGATCAACTTCGGAAGCTTGGCATCAAGCATATGATGATGGTCACCGGCGATAACCTTGCAACTGCACGGGCAATTGCCAACCAGCTCGGTATCAAGCAAGTGATCGCCGGCACCCTGCCCGGCGACAAACTGCGCGCCATAGAGAATGCTGAGGACCGCCCACTGGCTTTCGTCGGCGATGGCGTCAACGACGCCCCGGTACTAACCGCGGCTGACGTCGGCATCGCGCTGGGCGCCCGTGGCAGCACCGCCGCGAGCGAATCGGCCGATATCGTCATCATGAAGGATGACATAAGCCTCGTCGTGCGCGCCCTGGCTTTGTCACGCCGCTCATTCCGGGTCGCTTCGGAGAGCATCATCGTCGGCATCGGCCTAAGCATTGCCTTGATGCTCGTGTTCTCCACCGGCAGGTTCTCGCCCGTAACCGGCGCGATCACCCAGGAAGCCGTCGATGTTATTGTTATCTTCAACGCCTTGCGAGCCCATACGCCAGGGCGGACGCGCCGGTCGCGCTAGTGCATCAAATTCAAGCTGAACGCGACGAGTAGTGGCACCAGTAAGTTGTCCAGCCCACGCACGCCGGCATTCTCAATTACCGTTACTGCTACTGCCAGCGGCAGGAACCAGATATTGAACGCTGCTGGCGTGAAAAGCGCGTACGCGTTCAGAATCGCTAGCGACAAGATAAGGAACGTTACCGTTCCAACCAAGCTTTTACGGGCGCCAAACACGTGGTACTGGGTCCGGCGGCCGAACTTCGTGCC
>CAZGPZ010000002.1:36765-52343 GCA_964527385.1 uncultured Candidatus Saccharibacteria bacterium
ACAGCCGCAGATCCATCCGCCAAGCTAATATGGAACAGCGCTGCCAAATAAACCCAACCATTGTTGGCCGCGTACGCCAATATGCCCACAGACGCCGCGAAAAATACTTCTCCCAATGTGGGGCGCTGGACACTATGAATTGCTTTGAAAACTTTGAAATATTGCGACAATGAGACAACCGCGACGAATGCCACGCTCAAGCCGACGATTTGGTTGCGGCTGAGGAAAAGCGGCCAGAACGCTACGAAGGTGCCGACCGAAATATGCACGAATTTGCGCATGTATTCGGGGTGGATGCGGAATAGCCGCCACAATAGCTCCGATAAACAAAGCAACACGAATACCGCCAGGACCGTGATCGCGAGAGCAAACATCAACCCTTATTGTACACGCAAGCAGTACCTACAACTGACCAGTATCGAGCGCCGGGTAAGCAATGCCTTCGAGTTTCACGCCTTCAGCGTAGGCGAACCGGTCCCTGCCGTCGCCACTCAGCACGATCATGTGGGCCTGCCGTTCAACGCCTTCGCCGTCACGGACAAGCACGATGCCCGCTTCGGGCAGGCAGCCGGTGTACAGGGCGCCTTCAAGCCGGCGCGGATCGTGCTCGTAATCCACCGCGCTACCCTTGGCGGTGAACCCCGGGCAATTTTCATTCGCGGCCAAGACCAAGCTGCCGCCGCCTAATATATTGCGTATTTCGATCAGGAAGCGCATTCTTTCGACGGTATATGCCCGCCAGGCTTTGCGCCCGTCCTTCACGTCATAATGGCACTGATCCCTGAGGAATGCCACCCTGCCCATAAGCTGTTCCCGGTCGGCAATGTATGGTTCGAGCACCATGCCCCCCACATACAACGGCGCGCCGTCGAGCATGCTCTTGATAGAGCTAATACGCCGGAGCGTTGCCGCGCGCCGGTCGCCTGCTTGCTCGGCTTCTTCAAGGAGCCCCTGCAAACTGACATACGCTAGGCGCAACATTGCTGATGCCGTTTCTTCCGGCGGCCGCTCCTGGCCTTCAGGCCCGATATGTTGGTTTGAATAGAGCAAACTTCCCCCGTTATTCTGCCGCCCCGGCAATGTGGGCAGGCGGCCTTGATACAACACTGGTAATACGTGCCAGATCCGTCACTGAACCGTCCTGTTCCGCCCAAAATAATGGCACAACCCGTACGCAGTCGCCGGGTGCTTGGAGATATATTTCACCAGCTAGCAAATCGCCGCCGGCAAACCGGGCCTTCACCAAACGCCGCGGGTCATAGCCGGGAACGGCAGCGTGGCCATATGCCGCAAACCCTGGCTGGTCGTGCCGCGCTTTGACGCCTAGTTCCGCGCCCGCCAGTAGCGCACCCAGCGCGTCCTCGTGCCGCATGGTATCTTCAGCGAGTTTACTGGCCGCGATGCTGCGTCTGGCCGTCTCACGGTCTTGCATCTCCGTCCAATCGTCAAATTCCGGGAGGAAATCCGCCAACCGCATCCCCTGCTCAGTCACCGTGCTCGCAGCCATCTGGTTCCATGTCTCCAGCCCCATCGTCCCGGCATACTGCGCCAAGCGCTCCGCCTTGCCCGACAAAGCCAGGTCTTCCCGAAGCTCGACGAACGCCGCCCTGAACCTCGCCAAAATCTGCGCGGCAGGGTCGTTTTCGTTGCCCCTTGCTTGTCTTATGATGTCCCCTATCCCGATCACGGGCACCTCCGGCAATAATGTATCTGTATATATTACTCATAACATGTTACCGTATATACTGCAATGTGAGAAATAACACAGAGGGGCTTGGGCGGCCAAAAACCTACCACGAGCGGGTGTTATCTGTTACAATGTGTGCTGCTTGATAATGCTACGGGGATTAGCGCAGCTTGGTAGCGCGCGGCGTTCGGGACGCCGAGGTCGTGGGTTCAAATCCCGCATCCCCGACCAAAGAAGCAGGACGCACCCTTGTGGTTCGTCCTGCTTCTTTTATTTGGTTGCCGTATTTGGACACACGACCGATAGGCTTAAACAGCTAGTGGCTGTTTAAGTTTTCCGAGCTTGGCCATTTCTGGAGGCAAAGCCGAAGAAATGCATTACTAGAGTGGGTTCGTGGAGCGAGGACGCGCGCAGGAATATATTCCGGGCACGCCGCAGCGGAAAAGGCCGAAGACCGCTAATCCCGCATCCCAACTACCGGCAAACTGCCCTTGCCTGTGGCGGGTCATGGGTTTGTGCGTTATGCTACTGACCATATACAACAAGCATGGCATGATAAGTTATGTAGGAGCACCCATGGGAGAAAGAACTCGTTCGAACAGCAATCTGGCACCACGTTTGCCAGAAGGAGCCACCTCTGTTGCATATGAAGCAGATTTGGACGGCAGGCATGCCGTAGTCACCTACCACGCCATGCCCGTGTCATCAATGAGGACCGAGCGTGCGCGAGCTTATTTCCAGGCTATGGCCGACCCGCATGAGCTGTACGCGCTGAAAGCCGCGCTTGTGCTGGGACAAACACGCCCGAACGCCCCAGTAACCAAGTACATTGTCTGGGCGGATAGCCCCGATGCGCTCGACCCGGCGCTACTTGGCCAAGTAGCCCGGCCACAGTCAATCCTAGCCGATATGAGCTCAGAGCTAGTCAGAACCGAAAGTGGCCGGCTCGCCCGGGATCTGATCGTCGGCGTACGCGGCGAGCATAACATCAGCGAAGCACTGGACTTTGCAGCCGTCTTGAACATTGCCACGAACCAAGGATTCAACGGCCTAAGGACAGAGCTCGTCAACCCTGACAGCACGCGCACCCCGCTTTAAAGCGTTAGACAGAGGCCGTTGACAAATTATAACGCTTATAGTAATATATGTTTATGAGTTTTTTGCGGCGCGATCAGTACCCGGCCGGTGGCAAGCGGGCAACTATCAGGTTCCCCGACCTGCTGCATGGCATGGTTGAGTTTGGAGCCAGGCGGTACTCTGCCAGCGAGGTCAACCGTGAAGCATGGGCGGACTTTTTGCGGACCGGACAGCCGGCAGAAATAGCCATTTCGGTTGCTGACGGGACACTGGTATGCAGTACTGGCAAGCGAAGACCGTCTAGTATCAACCTGAAACCGCACGATGATTTTATCAAGGATTATGTCACGGCAAGCATCAGTGGCAACGGCGCCGGGCGCGCTATCATCATTGGCACCGAGCCTTCCGACCAAGGCTCCAGTTTGCTAGTTGCCGAGCAGTTCGTACAGTTCTTGCTTGGCGCTGGCATCGAACCGGAGGCACGTCTCAGGTTATATGATTCGGGTGCCGATGATTATACCACGCCGCCTTCGTATGCTATGGATGTCCCAGGTTACGACATCTATGATGGGCCGATAGGCGATTTTGTCCCGGTCCCTTTGACGCCCGAGGCGGCAAACGAACAAGCCATGGGAATTTTAGCGCTCCAGCACGCCGGCCAGCAAACGAGCGCGGCGCCACGTGAGCTACCGGACTAGGCGCCGTGGCTAATACTGATTAGCACCGCCAAACAGTGCCGAAACCGAACGCTTTTCGTATACCGCGAGGATGGCATCGGCGACGAGTGGCGCGATGCTCACCTGGGTGATTTTCTTCGAAACGTTCGCCGGCAGCGGCACCGTATCCGTGACGAGCACGCTAGAAAAGCTTGACGCATCTATCCGCTCCATCGCCGGGTTGGAAAATATGCCGTGGGTTGCGACGCCCAGCACTTTCTTGGCACCGCGCGCTTTCAAAAGGTCGGCCGCAGCACAAAGCGTGCCCGCCGTATCGACCAAATCGTCTATTATCACGCAAGTCTTGCCCGCCACATCGCCGATAAGGTACTTCGCTTCGACAGTATTGTGCTTGATGGTCGAGCGCTGTTTGTGGATGATCGCGATCCCGCATTGCAGCGCATTGCTGTAGCGCTCGGCAGACTTCACCCGCCCGGCGTCCGGCGCGACGATAACCAAGCCGCGCTTCGGCAATGCACTCAATCCTTCCAATAGGGTCGGCATGGCAATCAAATGGTCGAACGGACCGTCGAAGAAGCCTTGCGCCTGCCCAGAGTGCAGGTCGACCGTCATGATGCGGCTGGCGCCGGCGTTCGCTAATATATCAACTACCAGCCGCGCAGTGATCGGCTCCCGCCCTGCAGATTTGCGATCTTGGCGAGCATACCCAAGCAGCGGGCACACCGCCGTGATCGACGCAGCCGATGCCCGCTTGGCAGCATCGATCATTATTGCCTGCTCCATAATCGCTTCGTTCACGTTGCCGGCATGGGATTGCAGGATAAACACGTCAGCGCCACGAATCGTTTCATTGACTCGGCAGCTGATCTCACCATTCGCGAAGGTGCCGAGCGACACGTCGCAGAGTTGGATACCCAACTTTTCGGCGATGCCCTGGGCTAGCGCCGGGTGCGCCCTCCCGCTCAAGAGATGTAACCGCCTCGCTGGTCCTGTCATCTAGCTGCAGTGTACCACACTCACCTGCAACCAGCAGCCGGGCACTGCCCGCCAGTACCGGTTTGCTGCTGGTAATGCATAGATCAAACTTGTTACCATGGATGCAATGAACATACTGCGCAAGCTTGTTTTTTGTGCTGCGTGCATCGGAACATGTGGCATGCTGTGGCTCGTCGCGCCGGGCGCTTGGGCGCACGAGCTTGAGACGGACGGGACGATTTCAGGCATTTTGCACTTCGAGCCCGACGACTCGCCGACTAGCGGCGTGCCGGTATCGTTTATCCTGTTCATGAATGATTCAGCTGGGCACTTTTCACTTGCAAAATGTGACTGCGCTGTTACAGCCATAGAAAATGGCAAGGTAGTGGCTACCACGCCGCTCAAGCCGGACACGCAGTCATTTCCAAGCGGGACCATCACGTTCCCTAGGGCAGGAACGTATGAATTAATTGTCCATGGAACACCAAAAGTAGTGGGCGCATTCCAACCTTTCACGCTGCACTACTCGGAAGCTGTCGCGCAAGGACCCGCTACCGGTCCCGTATCGGCAACAACCATGGTACTACTTGGCTCAGCGGTCGTAATAGCTTCGGCATCCCTTGGCGCGTGTTGGCTCCAGTTCCGGTCGAACAAACACAATGAATAATTATAGAAATGCGCGAACTATCCAGTGAGCAATCTAGTGCTAGCATGATTGTCGCAATCTTTGCCTCAAATATTTCCGCCCCGTAGCAACTTGATTAAATGCTGGTATCATTGTATCCTTCATTGATCCGATTATGGGACACAAAAATTTTGAATTCCCTGGGCTGATAAACCAAGCCGGCGACCAACTGCCCTCGCAGCCGCCAACGATGGCTGAATATGTGAAATATTACGCGGGGTTGCAGCCCGAGCAACAGCGTGACCAGTGGCTCTCAGGTGACTACCTGCTTGCATTCCCTTCGGTCGCCCAGTATCTGCTGTCGCCGGACGGCTTGGCGTCAAACCCACCGGAAACACGGGCGCAGTTTTTCGGCGCGGCAGTCCAGGCGCTTGGGCTCTACAGGCACAGCAAGCCGGGCAGGCTTCACGTCGGGCAAGCCCCGCCACCGTACATACCCGCAGGAACCATGAGCTATAACACCGTAACCCATAAGAGGGCATCAACCAACGACCAACGCAACCTGCCGAATACGGTCGATAATTTGTTCCGGGTTGACTTTGCCGGCGTCGTAATGCTTGGCTTCAGCCTGCCGGACAGTGATGCTGCCATGCAAGCTTTCATGGGTATCTTTGCCCAAAAAGAACCAGGCTCACGGCAAAGTTTCGAGGCAACATTATGCATGCTCCTTGCCAAAGATTCTCCGGCAAGCAAGTGGGTAAAGGATAACGGGCTTGACGCCGCTTCGGGCAAAGATTGGGATCATGAATACGCGACATTCGTGCTGAATTTTCCAGGCAACGTCATTCGTCCCGACCGAATACAGCCAAACCTCCCGCCGCCAGTCATAACCATGCCGAACTCGCATACGGAATACAGCGAAACAACCATGCGCGTTTTCTTGCGCTATGCTGTGGAATATTCACAGAGATTGCCAATGACGCCCGGCAGAGGGGCAAAGCTCAAGTACTTTTTTGGCTGCCTGCGCTATATGCCTGGGCTCATGCGAAATTTCGACGACCAGATGTCGGTACTAGCTCTCATCGGCGCTATAGACCCACCATCGGACGAAGATTCTTCGAGCAAGCTGACGAACGCCCAAGAATACCTGCGCAACTACCGCAAATCCAAGCCGTATTTCCGCTGGTACGACCCTGCCGTCAAGCAGCTGCTTAGCTAAGGAAGATCGAGGGTACAGAACGCTGCGCTTTCGGTATCCAAATTACCGTTCAGCGCCGTTGGCAGCACCGCCTAGCCCGTACAACAAGCCCATGTCAAGGTTGGGACGTGCGCGGCTAAATCCAAAATAAGTGGGTTCAAATGCGGCGTACAAGTCAGCCCCATCATCAGACCGGCAAATATAATATGCCGCAACCAGGTGATCGACGTTCAAGCCCAATGCCCTCATGCGGGCAAGTTTTTCACGCACGCTACCAGGCATGCAGCTCTCTGTATCCTCAACTGCGGCCACCACGTCCCCAGCTTGCCATATTTCGCCGCGCACGCGCATTGTATCTCCTGGTGTTGGCAAAGGCCAAATGCCGAGCGTTTGAACGCCTGCTGCCTCAGCGGGATCAATGATTGGCTCGCCGTGTTCGTCCATGTGCCTGCCAGGCCGCTCCGGATATCCCCATTCCATCGTAAGCACCTCTTAAATATAGGGTTAGTATAACAACTCACCATAATTACACAAACCAGGTCATGCAATCACAGTTGTTGGTCAATTGCATTATTGGTTGCATTATAGTATTATATGTTGAATTAAGGAGTGCTATGCCACACGACTACGACCGCCTGGAACAATATGTACCTGACCATGAACATCAAGAGTCACGGGATCTTTTTGAAGGGTTGCTAAGGGGCGAGATTAAACCGCTGCCGGACGCGCGATGGATGTGGCTGGCCGGCGCGCCGGACCCTTCAGCCTCAGGGGCTGTACTTCGCCAAGCGCTCATGCTTGATACAAAAACAGGCGCCCGTGTTGAAATGCATGCTTACGGCGATGAGGAAGAAATGACTATCATTACCGCCGCGTATATTGAAGCGGGGCAGAGCCGCCAGGAAGCAGACGGTTTGAGCCACAGCTTCGGCATTGAACCAGATGGAAAAGTCGTCGGCTACCTGCCAGGCAATATGCTCTGGGCTGACAACACAGTACAAGAAGCCGCCAAGGAGCGGGCAGAGCTCATCCGCAGTACGATCACTGGGGCTATCCGGACATTAGGCAGGTAGGTCTTGCCTACGACGCTAGTCATCCAGTCCGGTCGCAATTATTAAGCGTCATGGGACGCTGGTCGGGGATAGGGGACAGCGGTCTACGCCCTTCTCCGCTGCGGCGTGCTCGGAATAAATTCCTGCGCGTGTCCTCGCTACGCCGAACCTCCGGCCTACGAATCTTGTGATACAAAATTCTGGCTGGAGGTTTAAGCCACAATACCAAACCAATGAAAAAGCCGCCACTTGGGCGGCATTTTCATTGGTCGGGGATAGAGGACGGCGAGCTAAAGTCGTTCTCGCAGCAAGTAGCCCAGGAAATGTCATACAAGTGAAAAACCTAATTATTATTAAGCGTGCACCTCTGATGCTTGGTATACTCGCTGCATGAGCATCACCGACATTGAAGACTGTCTCGCACAGCAAAATCATGAAACACACAAGATTTCGCCCGAACAACAGCTTGCACGCGCCAAGTATTTTCTAGCATGCTTGGACAACCCACAAGAGAAGATAAAGACAATTCATGTTGCTGGCACTTCTGGCAAAGGCTCAACTTCTTATCTAACTAGTCTGCTGCTTCGGGCGCAGGGGCTGAAAGTCGGTCTCTTTCAATCTCCTCATATAGTAGATTTACGCGAAATGTTTCAGGTCAACAATCTCAGTATCTCGAATGATAAGTTTATCCAGTACTTTCAGGATATTATGCAATTTATAGACGATGCAAAAACAGGCGAATACGGCCCCACTAGCTCATTCGAAATCTTAACCGGACTGGCATTTTATATCTTTTTAAAGGAGCGCGTCGACTACGCTGTCATAGAGACTGGCTTAGGCGGGCTATACGACGCAACCAATGTGATACAGAACAGAAACAACCTGGTCATTCTGACGAAAATAGGACTCGACCATACAGAGTTTCTGGGAGGCACGCTTCCAGCTATCGCAGCTCATAAAGCTGGCATCATTCAGCACGAGAATACAACTATCTCCATCGAGCAAGAAGAAGATGTCGAAGCTGTATTTACAAAGGCCGCGAAAAAACAGGACGCACCATTATCTTTTATCCGAAGGGACACAAACTTCTCTATCACCTCATTAGGCACAACAAAGACAATTTTTGGCTTTCGGTTTCTTGGCATTTCCATCGAAGGAATAGCACTTGGTTTAGCGGGCAGCTATCAAGTCGAGAACTGCAGCGAAGCACTTGCGGCAATCATAAGCTTGTCGAAACGCGATGGCTTCGCACTCAATAAAAAGCGTATCTATGAAGCACTCGAAGCTGCGCATCTACCCGGAAGGCTCGAAATCAAACGTGTTAACGATATGCTCATCATTCTTGATGGAGCCCACAACCCGCAAAAAATGAGTTTGTTCATCCAGAACGTGGCAGATCTTTTCCCGGGCAAGAAATTTGATTTTCTGTTGGCATTCAAAAAGGGCAAAGACTATGCAGATATGCTTCGATACATCACACCCCTGGCGGACAAGATAGTTATCTCCAGCTTTCATGTAAGCAATATGGCACTCGATCAGGCTTCTGAAGATCCGACTGAAATCGAGGAAGCACTTGATGAGCTGGGTTTTACAAATTACGTAGTCATTCCTGATGCAAAAAGGGCGTTAAAGCGCATGATGCGCTCCTCCGATGCACTTATCGTCACAGGATCACTTTACCTGATTGCAACGATATACCCGCTTTTCGAGCAGCGAGATTAGCAACGTACAGGAGGAATAGCGCTTAACCATGAGGACAGCGGCTTCGCCCGTCCCTCTTTGCGCCGGAGAAGCGAGTCATAATTTCAAACCAATGAAAAGCCCCACCTTTCGGTGGGGTCTTTCATTGGTCGGGGATAGAGGACTCGCCCTAATATTGTTCGCTCGCAATGCGTTGCTCGCTCAGCCAAGCATTGAAAACTTAAACAGCCACTGGCTGTTTAAGCCTATCGGTTCGAGTCCTCTGGAACCACAATAAGTAAAAAGTCCTGCCCAAATGGACAGGACTTTTTACTGGTCGGGGATAGAGGACAGCGTCGGGGCTTCGCGCCCGACTATATCCGCTCCTTCGCTACTCGGAGCAAGCTCCTGCGTGGCTCGGTCGCTCCACGAACCTCACGTTCGCTTCGCTCACTCTTCGGAGGTTCGAGCCATACATGACCATACAAAAAGACCCTCACAAGAAGGGTCTTTTTGTATGGTCGACGTACTGACCCGTTAAACGAACCTGTACTTCAAACCCTACATAGCTTACTACTAAACTTCGGTAGCATCCAGAAAAGACTAAAGACGCTCAATCTGCTACTTGAAAGTATACGGTCCAAACCAACTACTGATTTACAGTTCTTGTTATAATTGAAACAGATGAAAGATGTTAAACTACCAGATTTAAACAAGGTTAGAGGCTCTGCCAACAACAGAGAGTTACCGCCTCAAGCATCGGCAGAAGACACCTCAAACTGGGATAATAGAGCTATTGCACTGCCTGACCCCAAACGCTCCTCAGCACAATTCATCATGAACGATTTAGGCGAAAATAATGTCATTGACGAAAGTATGCTGACCAATCCATACCTTGAACAAGAGCGACTCAAATCTGTTAAACACAAGAAATAGACCATTCTATTCATATACGAGCAATTTGTTGAACCTATGCTAATTAAGGGCTGTAATACTGCTAGATAATTTAGACACGGTATCAACTATATTCTGATTAAGACACATCGTCTCTGAATTGTCTGACAGCTTGTTGCTTAGACAAGTTGTTGGAGTATTAATAATGGAGTATTCAACATTTACACCACTGACACTAATTTTAGGTATAGCAACGATAAACCTTTCATTAACCAAATCTACTGTATCAGGGTGCGCACCATCTGTATTTGCTACTTTAGTAGCAATAGTTGTGAATGATTTACTGTTGTGAGATAGAAGTGTGCCATTATCGTTCGTTGAATAAGAACCGCTAACGATGCTGTCCAGTATTTGCTGTATTTTTGCTTTTGTGTACATCGCGACCTGAGTTCTGCACCCTCCGTCATTACAAGATTTCATAGAGTAATCATCTGAGGCAAACGAGATTGTTATAGGGGTTCGGCTATTGTATTGTTCTACTGCCTTATATGAAGGAGATGGGTAAAAATCCAACTCATACTGCATACCGACATCGCCTTTGTCAGCAAAGGTTAGATTTGCTTTACCCCAGCTGCTTGGATATGCGAACTTAAACCCTAAATCATTATTTTCATACCAAGTCCAATCTGAGGGAATAGTGAGTTGCGTATTTGACGTAGTCTTCTGGGTTGTAGTCGGGCTAGATGAAGAAGTGCTTGTAGTACTATTAGTTGTCTTGTTATGGTTTTTATAGACCATAAAGCCCACAACACCGATTAAACCAACAACTAGCAGAACCAGTATGATTTCTACTGCACTAAAACCTTTTTCGTTACGTTTCATCGTATTCTCCTTGTGCTTAATATAATACAATTTGCCCCTTTGTTCCACTTATAAATTAAAGGTGTTTCTGCGGCGACACACTTTCCCTCAAATCCTCTATAAGAACCCGTCCTAGACGCTCCTAGTGCGTTAGGCGATAAACTAGCGGTACTTTAGCGTTCACTATTTTCACAGATTAAATGCTGTGCAACCGTCCCCAAATTTTTCCTCCAAATATCGTTGTAAATTAGTCATTGTTTTAATTATTTACATAGACGCTAACACCTTGCAAAAACCTGTGACGGGATTCATTTTGCCCTGTACACTATTCCTTATGGTAAACGCTAAAGATGAACAGTTGAAAAAGCAAAAACGAGAACGTAAAAAGCGTGAAATAAAGACTGTACCTGAATCGGTTATATCCGAAAAGCAAACGGAGCTAGGCGAGAAAATGATGCAATCGCTGGAATCACGAGATGCCGTCTTTGAACAAGATTCTCAATACCCGATTGACACGCTTGCCGACTACTTCGCCAGTCTACAAGAGGGGGCAAAACGCATCCTGCCCAAAGAGAAACGCCGTTACGTCATTTACTTACGCAAATCTACCGATGATGAACAAAAGCAAGTACGCTCATTAGACGACCAGCGTGATGAGTGTATTATGCTGGCTCGTGATGTTCTAAAGGTGAATGTTAAAGAGGAGGACATATTTGAAGAATCTGCCTCCGCCAAGATTTCAGGCAACCGACCTATCTTTGATGAGATGCTACAAGGTTTCAGAACAGGTAAGTACCATGGACTTATAGCATGGTCGCCAGACCGTATCTCCCGCAACATGAAAGAAGCAGGTGAAGTGATTGAAATGATTGACCGTGAGTACATTCAAGACCTTGCTTTTCGCACGTACCAATTTGATAACACCCCTAATGGCAAGATGATGTTAGGCATACTATTCGCCACTTCTAAACAATACTCAGACAAGCTAGGTGTTGATGTGAAGCGTGGTACAGACGGTAACATCAAAGACGGTAAATACAATGGCGTGGTTAAAAAGGGTTACTACGTTGACGCTAGTACTGGTTACTTTATCCCCGATGAATATAATTGGAATCTGTTACGCATAGCTGTTGATATGCGATTGAACCAGAACAAAAGCAACGTAGAAATTGCTAACTTTTTGAACGACGCTAAGTTCAGTTCTCGTAAGACCCAAGATGATGAATATGTCCTGTTCAACGCTACTAAACAGAAAGTGGCCAAAATCTTCGAAGATTCATTCTACTGTGGTCTTTACCAATACGGCGACAACATCATTAACCTGACAGACATATACAGCTTTAAGCCACTGATAACGACTGATGAGTACATCATGCTCAATAGTGACATCGCCAAAGATTTCAACAAAAAGACCAGTGTGAAGTCGATCCGTACAAGTCGGTTGGATTATGGTCTACTACGCAACAAAGTGATTTGTCATTTCTGCGACGTACCCATGCAATTCCAACATCAACCCATTAAACGAGGTAAGAACACTGGTAAGTGGTTAGTGAGCTTCTATTGTCGCACCAAAGACTGCCTACGACATAATAAAGAAGAACAAGCCAAACAAGGTATTAAGCTCCAAAAGAGCATACGTGCTAAGTATGTAATGGCAGGTATTGAATGGCAGCTCCGTCACTTAACCAAACAGAGCGAGGAAGCCTACCGCACGTACATGGACAGACTTGAATCACGGATCGCTTCAGACCGTGCCATCATCAAACGTAAATTAGACCAAGCTAGAGAAGACAAACGCTCAAACGATAAACAATACGCTCGTCATCTAGATTTCCAAATTGCCAATCCTAAAGAGTACGAAAAACACTATAAGGGTCGGTTAGACCATTTTAAACAGTTGTCAGACCTCGCTCAAGAGAGTATTGACGAGAATAAAGAAGCACTGGAACAGCTTGAAACTGCTCTGCCAACCAAAAAAGAATTCTACGAACTCACTAAATCTAAACTGTTAGACCTACTGCACGAGGACGACATACTGGTCTTAGACGCTATATGCAGTGAATTTGTTACGAACCTACGGGCTGGAAACGATTCTACCCCTGTTATAAAGCTAAATCCACCATACGATTTAATGGTGGAATTAGACAAAATACTTATTGGTCGGGGATAGAGGACTCGAACCTCCGACCTCCGCGTCCCAAACGCGGCGCGCTAGCCAACTGCGCCAATCCCCGGGCACATGTATTTTAACAGATAAGATGGGGTAATGCCACCATGTTTGGTTATCTAGCCTGGGCGAGTTGCGCAATCGAATTGGCTGGTACGGCGACAACTGTGTCGCTGTCCTGCTTCCAGGCGGTTGCCAACCCAACAACTTCGCCGTTCCTGTTCACCACGCTCGAACCGCTCGCACCCTGGGCCACGCTGCCCTTGATGCCGAAACAACCCGGCACTGGCGCGCGGCTTGCTAGAGGCATAACGCCCATGTACAGCGGCGTCGCTTCCAACCCTACTGTTGTTGCTTCCGGCATAAGACTGGCAGGAACGCCCGAGACCATCAGCGGTTCGCCGGCATGGTTTGCATCTGGCGGTGCCAATTTTAAGCCCGGTGCTGCAGCCAACCAATCCGGGGCAGCATGCTGGGGAATACATACCAACCCGACATCGTCCGCCGGGTTTTCGCTGTTGTACCCAGCTGGCACGACTAATGTGACGTCCGCGGCGCGTAGGACTGCAAACCCTTCTTTGCTGCGCGGCCGGCCAATCCAGACTTCGCTGATGTCACTGGCATGGTGTTGGTTGTGCATAGTTAGTACATGCATTGCCGTAGGACAGATAATATTGCCGCTTGGGTCCGCGCTGGTGTCCATCTTCCATGTGGTCCCAAGACTTGCATATTCGTCACCGGCAAAACGTACAATCATCACCGCAGTTGCTAGTTGGGCGGCGTGGATCGCGGCTTGCGGGTAGTTGCCGACTGCATTGCCGACAATGTCATGACCCTGGCCCGCCAGCGCGGAGTCAAGGACATTCCCGGTCATCATCTGCGGCTGGTTTTGACCAGGCACGCCCAGGAATACCCTCGCGACCGGTGCCAGTACAAGGGCAGCGAAGCCCAACGCCGCACCTCTCAGTATTTGGCGGCGAGTCAGGCGACGATCATCAATAGCAGGCTGTTCACCTGTGGCAGTCTTGTCCATATGGAATATCCACTTTAACACATTTAGTGATCTGGGCCAACTACTCGCCCTGGATGATCTGGATACGCTCTGCTGATTCTGCCAAACCTGTGGTGCTGGCAGTGACAAGTAGCGCATTGAATTGGCGCGGACCAGCAGTTTCGATCTCGTTACGGGTTTGGTGATCGTCGCGCCAGCGCGGGATGACGCTGGAGAATTTGATACCGAGGCTGGCATCCAATACACCACACATGCCGACATCGGTCACGTGCGCGGTACCGCCAGGCAGCACCCCTGCGTCGGCGGTTGGCACGTGCCAGTGGTCGCCGACGACCATCGTTACTCTTCCATCCAAATAATGGCCAATAACAACTTTCTCGCTGCTATAGTCGCCGTGAAAATTCACTACGGTCGCACCCCTGTTATGGGACTTTTCACGCGCCAAAATTTCGTCAATTTTCTTGAGCGGGTTATCGATCGGAACATCGGCGTCGCGCCCGACAATATGGCCGACCAGGCTGATCACCAGCACGTCGCCTTTAGTGGTCCTGGCGTATTTGTAACCCAATCCTGGCGTGCCTTCGGGATAGTTCGCCGGGCGGATGATCGGCTGGTTCGGGTCGCTAAGCTGGGGAATGATTTCTTCCCGCCTCAGGCTCCAGTTGCCGCCACTGCAAAAATCCACGCCGTATGACAGCAACCGCCGATAATCTTCTGGCGTGATGCCCTTGCCTTCAGTCACGTTTTCGGATTGCGCCACGACGAAATCAATCGAGCGCTCGCGCCGAAGCTTCGGTAGTACTTCGCGCACTACTTCCATGCCCGGTTCGCCCATTACATCACCGATATATAGGATATTCATAATCAACCTGCCTTGCTATTATGCACCAACCTGTAAGCCGTAAGGGAACAGTATACCCCTATCGGATAGAAAATTGTATACAGAATCAATGGGGCCGGCTGCAAATGGAACCGTACTAGCGCTTGCGCTTAGCTTCGAGCCAGGCGGGAACGGGTGTAAACCGGCCTTCTGGCCAGCTGTCGACTTCCGCTTCGGTCACGTCGTACTCTGCCTGGTAGGCGATCTCCACGCTGCCATGCACCGCGTCTATCCAGTCCAATTCCAGCAGTTTCGCAGCCCGCTTGACTGACACCTCGTCCGGTCCTTCAATCTCAATGAACGGCTTGATCCATGGCCATTCATCCAACTCAATCTCTACGCTCCCGAGCAGCCAGCTTTCGCGTTTGGTTTCATAATACCCGTTGGCTTCCAGGCCAATTGCTTCCAGGAACTGGTGCGCGGTTTCAAAGTCGCTCACGACTAGGGTGACTTCCTTCGTCCCGTGCAGCGTACGGTCATTCAGCTGCTTGTAACTCATGGTTACCTTGTCGCCCTCATCGCGCACGCGCACCCACCCGTTGGCCTTGCCGAGTAGACCGCCAGGAAAATCATACGACCGGCGGCGCATCAGGCGATTCGAGTGCTCGCGCGTCGCGCCGAGTTCGCGCAATTTCGCGCGGATAACATCGTGGTTGGCGCCCAGGAATTTCGCCTCTACTTCCGTCTGCATGCTACAATTCTACTCTGTTTTCTTGCTTTATCACCGCGGCGACATCACTGACGATTTGCCCTGGATCAGTCGCCAGGACGGTATACATTCCCAGCTCGCGCG
>CAZGPZ010000003.1:0-41199 GCA_964527385.1 uncultured Candidatus Saccharibacteria bacterium
GGTAAGATAGAGCAAGCAATAGAATATACTAAAGATATAATTGCTGCCTTTTAGGTTTGACGACGAGGAACTATGAAAACAGAGCTTGAGCGAACAATAAAAACCGCGGCCCAGAATGTATTCGGTATTGCTATAGATGTCGAGTTGACCCGGCCGGATGAACAATTCGGCGACTACGCGACGAATGTGGCACTGCAATTGGCGGGGAAGCTGCACAAAAACCCGCGCGAAGTCGCGGAAGCATTGGCTGTGAAACTCCGTGAAAACTTGGGCGGCAAAGTGTCGGACGTATCCGTTGCCGGACCGGGCTTTCTGAACATCAAATTGAGTGATACGGCGTTGATTGAGGCTATGGGGAGCAAGCCGGCACAAACATGGGCGGGCAAAACCGTCTCTACCGAGTATTCTGATCCAAATCCTTTCAAGCCGCTGCATGCTGGGCACCTCTATACCACACTGATGGGCGACATCATCTCGCGGCTGTATGAACAAGCCGGCGCGAACGTGTTGCGCATCAATTACACCGGTGACGTTGGCCGACATGTGGCGATCACGATGTGGGCGATTATTAAAACGCTCGGCGGCGAACTACCGGACAAATTGCCAGGGGATTTGCCGCTGCCGGAACGCCTAAAATGGCTCGGCGCGCGATATGTCGAAGGCAACAACGCGTTCGAAGATGACGAGGCGGTCAAAACTGAGATACTGGCGGTAAACAAGCGCGTATATCAGATCCACGCCGAAGATGACCATGAGTCACCATTCGCGCAAATCTATTGGACTTGCCGAACCTGGAGTTACGATTACTTCACCTTCTTCTATGAACAGTTGCAGGTAAAACCGTTCACGCGGTATCTGCCGGAGAGCGAAGTGACACCGGCCGGCGTGGAAGCGGTGAAGGCGCACATTAGCGACGGCGTGTACACCGAAAGCGACGGCGCGATTGTCTTTGACGGTGAAAAATACGGGCTGCACACCCGAGTGTTCATTACAACCGCTGGCTTGCCGACGTACGAAGCCAAGGAAGTCGGCCTCATCCTTACGAAATGGCGTGATTACCATTTTGATTGGTCGGTTATCATTACTGCCAACGAGATCGACCAATATATGGCCGTGGTCTATAAAAGTATCGAACAGTTCGAGCCAGAACTCGTTAAGCGGAGCAAACATCTGACGCACGGCGTCGTGAAGCTTCAGGGCGGCGTGAAGATGAGCTCGCGCAAAGGCAACATCGTAACGGCGCAAGATATCTTGGAGGCCGCACGTATTACTGGAAAAGAATCAGGCACGAACCCCAGCGAGGAAACGGTCCTGGCGGCGGTGAAGTATGCTTTTGCCAAGAACCGTATCGGCGGAGACATTGCTTACGATCCAAAGGAATCAGTGGCGCTCGAAGGCAATAGCGGACCGTATCTGCAATACGCGCATGCCCGAGCGCGGTCTATTTTGGGCAAGGCCCAGCTGGCTCGTCATCCCCATGGAAATGGGGATCCAGTAATTGACGACGAAGCCTCTTCTAACTGGATTCTCGATCAGGTCGGGAATGACGGTGACGTGAATGGCGGAAATATTGAACTGGAGCCGGGCGAGCGGAGCTTGGTGCGGAAAATTTCGGAATACGCTGAAGTGGTAGACAAAGCTACCAGCGAGCTGCTGCCGCATTATATTTGCACGTATCTGTATGAGTTGGCACAGACGTTTAATAGTTTCTACGAGCATAACCGGGTTATTGGCGATCCTCGCCAGGCGGTCCGTTTGGCACTTGTTGGGCGCTATGCTGACACGCTGAAAGCCGGATTGGAGCTGCTTGGCATCACCGCGCCTGATAGAATGTAAATTGGCAAAGGGAGAGCATCATGGCAAATTCACAGCAACCGGAATCAGAATCAAAGCCGCTTGACGACAAGACGCAGGCGGAGCTAAAACGCGAGGCGAAAGCCCGGCTGAAGCGGCTTGATCCGACCTCCAAAGCGGCAGTTATCGGTGACGTGCTCGGCTCGCCGGTCACCGGCCCGTTAGCCGGGTTTATAACATTTATACGCGAACGGGCAGTAGTGGGGTTGGCGATTGGGTTTGTGATCGGCACGCAGGTCCAAGTGGTCGTGAAGCAGTTTATTGCCAGTTTTGTCGACCCGTTGTTCGCGCTTGTCATTCCCGGGAACAAATCCCTTAGCGAGGAAGTATGGAACGTCCATGCCGGTAGCCATACGGCTTCATTTGGCTGGGGCGCGCTGGTCTACGCGCTGCTTGATTTCTTCTTCATCGTATTCGCGATTTACCTGGTTATTCACCTGCTGAAACTGGACAAGCTGGACAAGAAGCAGTAGTAACTAACGCCCGTCTGTGTAGTATTTGTCGCCCCAAGCGGCCATTTGCTTGAGGATGGGCAGTATGTCCTCGCCCTTTTTGGTCAAGGTGTATTCGGTGCGCGGAGGAGCTTCAGCGTAGCTTTTTTTGGTGATAATGCCGTGCGATTCCAGGTCATCCAACCGTTGCGATAGGGTGCGGGGGTTGATGTTGCCAACGGTTTTCTCCAGCCCACAGAAGCGGTTTTCACCTGAGGCCAAGTCGCGCAGGATCAGGGCTGTCCACTTATTGCCAATAATCTCCATGGCTGCGGCGATGCAACCAGTCTTGGATTCGATCTTATGGGCAATCACTGTTGTCATTTTTATACTATACAAAATATAGTTAGTGCACTATGCTAATGATATACAAAGTATACCATAGCCGAAAGGAAACGACATGAAACTAGCAATCATACTGGGGTCGACCCGTGAAAACCGCACGACTGAACGCTTGGCGCAGTGGGTGCTTGGCGGAGCCGGAAAAAAGGAAGGCATCGATGCTGAAATCGTAGACTTGCGGGATTACCCGATGCCATTTTTCGATGAGCCAAAGAGCCCTCGGTACAACCCTGACCGTCATATCGATGAAACCGCGCAGAAATGGTTGGCAAGGATCCAAGCAGCCGACGCTTACATTTTCGTAACTCCCGAATACAACCATTCAATTCCCGGCGTGCTAAAGAATGCGTTGGATTACGTGACATGGGAAATGCTGCGCAAACCGGCGACCGTAGTCTCACATGGTTCTGTCGGTGGGGCCCGGGCTACGATGCACCTGAAGGAAATCCTCAACGAGTCGCGTGCGGTGGTCGTTCCGATGCAGCTGGCTGTACTCGGGATGCACGAAAAAATTGATGCTGAAGGTACATTGGAAGAGAGCGAACAGTCCGCCGAAAACGGCTTGGCCGCCCGCCTCGATGCGCTGCTAACGGAGCTTGCTTGGTACAGCGACGCCCTTGCTGCTGCCCGGTCAAACGGCGCATAACAAACAATATCGCTGCAAGTCCTAGGTGCAGTACAATAAGATCATGTCGAGGCGTCGCGGGCAAGCACGGATAAGCGTATGGCCGGTTGTATTGTTTTGCGGCGCCTTGCTTTGTGTGTTGGGGTTTGCCACCATTGACGCCCACCGCGCCGCCGCGCCGGCCAAGGCAATAACTGTTCAGGCTGCTGCCGAACCGTCCGAAGTGCTCGGCAGGTACTTGCTGACCGGCACGACGACATGGGCGCGTGCCGTCGAGCGCGACGCGGATGGCAATTATGCCCAGCCATTTAGCCAGCTGAAGACATTTAACCGTAGCCAGTACGACGCGTGGTCGACGGATTTCGAATGCCCGATCACTAACAATGTCGTGCCATTCAGCGAACAGGTTAACAGCCTGGTGTTTAACTGCCGCCCGGAATTCCTGCCGGCAGCCACGAAGTACTTTACTATATTCGACCTCGCCAATAACCATACTGACAACCAAGGCGGTGAAGCGGGCTTAGAATCCACGCGGGAGTATCTGCAAAAGGCGGGCGTGCAATATTTTGGCACATTCGACCCGGCTGATAGCAAAAATGTATGCGAAGTCCTGGCGCTGCCTGTCCGGGTGGAAAAATCGGACAAATCGATTACCAAGGCTAGCTTGCCGGTCGCGTTCTGCGGGTGGCACTATGTCTTCCGGTTGCCTCGCGCGGGCGAGATGGACGTCATGGACGCGTACAACAAAATCATGCCCGTGTTCGCGTTCGCGGAAATGGGCACGGAGTATGAGGCTCATGCCAACGCAACACAGCAATCAATCGCGCACCAGATCATTGACCACCAACCAGAATTCTTGATCGCCAACAATCCCCATTGGGTGCAGAACACGGAAGTATACAAAGACAAATTGGTCGTCTATTCTACAGGTAACTTCATTTTCGACCAGCTTGACCAAGAAACGAACCGTGATGCGAATATAGACCTGAACATCACGGTGCAATACGATAGCAATGTCGCAAAATGGTTAGCGCTGGGTCCGAGCTGCGCAGCATTCCACGACGACTGCCTTGCCAAGGCGCAGGAAGAAGGCTTGTCCAAAGTACAGCTGCACATCACCTATGGCATCGTGGCGGGGAACAGCGGTGACCGCGTTGTTAGCCACAAAGCTGATGCCGTGACACAAGCATCGGTGGAACAGCGTATGAACTGGACAACAACCTGCAAGCAGCTAACCCAAGCGGTAGGATATAATAGTTGCTTATGACAGACATGAAGCACACGCGGCCGACAAAATTATTATGGGTCGACCTGGAGATGACCGGGCTTGACCCGACAGTACACCGGATCGTTGAACTCGGAGCATTTGTTACTGATTTTTCTCTCAAACCGATTGAGGGTAGTGAGTTTGCTGCTGTGATTTTTCAACCCGACGAAATACTGGCAGCTGCCAGCGAGGTCGCGAAGCAAATGGACGCGCAGAACGGCTTGCATGATCAGGTACGGAAGGCAGGCAAACCGGAAGCCGACGTGCAGCGCGACTTCGCGGCGTACATCCGCAAGCATTTCGGTGACGAACGAGCGGTCCTAGCAGGCAACTCAATCCACCAAGACCGGCGGTTTATCCGGCAGTGGTGGCCCGATGTCGAAGCGCTGCTCCATTACCGTATGCTCGATGTCAGCTCGCTCAAGGTCTACATGTGGGGTAAATACGGCCTGGCGTACGAGAAAAAAGAAACTCACCGGGCGCTCGACGACATTCGCGAAAGCATCGCCGAGTGGCAATACTACATAGATTGGTTAGGGTCGCATGGACCACAAAACAGTTGAGCAATATATCCTGAGCATGCCAAACACGCGATTGGACTATCCATTCGGCGAAGGTGTTGCCGTGTATAAAGTTGGCGACAAAATGTTTGCGCTAATCGAAGAGAAGAGCGACCCAGTGCGAGTCAGCTTGAAGTGCGACCCGCTCCTTGCGCAGACGCTAAGGGAACGATATGAAAGCGTCATGCCCGGCTATCACCTCAACAAAAAACATTGGAACACTATCATCCTCAGCGGGCAGCTTGCCTGGGAGGAGATCCAAGGTCTCATCAGGCATTCGTACAATCTGGTTACAGAGGGCTAACTGCCCCGCCTGTTGTGCCGCCACTCAACGTTAATAGCAGCTGCGCGTCTCCGTACGCATCGTGCAAATCTTGCTTTTCAGCGGTAGTGCGAGCGGCCGCGTACGCCAGTTTGAGGGCCTGGATATATGAACTCAATTGCGTGCTGGCTATAGACAGGTATGTCTGGTCATAGGTACCGCTGGTTTTGGCGCTCGCCAGCTCGTTGTCGGTAAGCGCGCTTTGCCGGGCGGCGAGTTGTTTGGATGAAGGTTTGGCGCCCTGCGAAGCAAGCAAGTTGCTGAACAACGCTTGCTCGCTGAGCATGCTGGCATACATAGTTGCGGCAACATTTTGCGTCGATTGCTCGTCAGCCTGCGACACCGGCAGTTGCGATATGCGTGCCAATTCGGCTTGGCGTTGGGCGATGCCGAGCAGGGCAGCATTCGTATTATTGCCGCCCTTAGTGAAAATTGCCGAAATGATAATGCCAACCAGGAGTAGTACTATGCAGCCGCCCAGGATGATTATAATGCGTGTTTGCATCGACGAACCCAAGCTAAACAACCCTTTGGGCCGGTGGTTGCCCTGCATGATAAAGTCGTACTGGCCGGTGTTTTGCGGCACTGGCGCTTGTCCGGGCGAGAAGACCGTCTGCTGTGGTGGCATAAGCATAATGGTAGCCGAAAACGTGCCCTTCCTCAAGAGGGATCAGGATTGCATTAAAGTCATTTCTATGTTAATGTATTTCTATGACAAGCCCAGCGTTCGCTGAATCGCCAACCGATCAAAAACTGGAATATAAAGCGGAAGAATTTCCCGGCGACGACGGCACGGGCGTGATAGGCTATAATGTCGGTCCATTCAGATACTATGAGACCACTGCACCGGTTATTAGCGACCCAGATGTATGCCGCAAGATGGTCACGACCGAACCGGATAGATATTTGCGCGGCATCCTTACGACCAAAGGACTTTGGCGATGGTCCTTTAATGTAGCAACTCACGACGTGCTGTATAGGGCGGATAGGAGTATGGGTGATATAGCGGTCAGATTGCAGTCGAAATCGGACTATGTCGATGACGAGGGAACGAATCCACTACCGCGATTTGAGGTCAGGTCGTATGAGGGGTGGGAGGCGCAGGGAATTGAACTCGGTGCTACATTACAAAACGCCATTCCAGGTGCTGATGTCAGCTATTATGTCGTCGAGCCTGATCCGGTTGATGAACCAAGCGAGTCCGCAGCCTAGCATATAGGATATGCTTGCCCTGCAGGGGGGTTCTACCTGATACTTGGTAGTGTATGGACGCGGTAGAGGACATCAAGGCGCGGCTGGGCATCGAGGACGTTATTAGCGAATACGTCCAGTTGAAGCGTGCCGGGCGTAACTGGAAGGGCCTTAGCCCGTTCACGAGCGAGAAGACCGCGAGCTTTGTCGTCAGCCCGGAGAAACAGATCTGGCACGATTTCTCGTCGGGCAAGGGCGGCAACATGTTCAGCTTTGTCATGGAAATGGAAGGGCTGGACTTCAAAGGCGCGTTGGAATTGCTGGCGCGCAAAGCCGGCATCGACATCGAACAATACCGCCAATCGCCGCGTTCGCGTGGCCCGGACAAAGAGCGCTTGTACCAACTCCTTGAATTGAGCACAAAATTTTACCAGGCGCAGTTCAGCAAGAACGAAACAGCCTGGCGCTACGTATTTGAAAAGCGCAAATTCACCAAAGAAACGGCGCTGGCTTGGCGGCTGGGATACTCTCCAAACACGGGAGCAGCGCTTATCGAATTCCTGCGCGGGCGCGGCTTTAGCGACGCTGAAATGAAGCAGGCCGGCGTGACGGCGCAACGCTACAAAGGCTTGGGTGACATGTTCCGGGGACGGCTGATGATCCCGCTCTGCGACCCGCAAGGGAGGGTAATCGGCTTCACGGCGCGGATCCTGACCGACGACCCAAATGCCCCAAAGTATATCAATACGCCCCAAACGGTCCTATACGATAAATCCCGCCACGTATTCGGGCTGCATCTGGCAAAGGAAGCGATCAGGAAGAGCAAATTCGCCGTCCTGGCCGAGGGAAACCTGGATGTCATTGCCAGTCACCAGGCGGATATCAAGCAAACGGCCGCGGTCGCGGGCACGGCGCTGACCGAGTATCAATTGAAGATTCTCAGCCGTTTCACGCCAGACATCCGCCTATGTTTTGACGCCGATCGGGCGGGACTGGCAGCGACAGAACGTGCCATCCCGATTGCTAGCAAAGTCGGAGTCAGCCTCAGTATCATCACGATTCCAAGCGGCAAAGATCCTGATGAGCTTATACGCCAGGACCCGGCGGCGTGGCGCGGCATTATCAGCCAGAACCAGTACGCGCTCGACTGGCTGATAGGTAGGTACCAAAAATTGCTCGACTTGACTACGGCCCAGGGTAAACGTGAGTTCACCGATGTGCTATTGCCGGTTATTCGCCGCCTGGGCGATAGCGTCGAACAAGACCATTACATGAACGAAATCGCCGCGCTTGCAGGCGTCAGCCGCGATGCGCTCGACACCAAGTTTGCCAAAACACCTGCTGAACATCTGCGCAAGCTGCGCGCTCCCGCCCGGCAGCCGCAACCAGCCAACAAACAGGCCGTTGAGTACACCAAGGCGCAGGACCACATACTGGCGCTGGCGCTGCTCCGCCCCAGCCTGCGCGCGTCACTCGCCATGCTATTGCCGGACATGTTCGCAAAAGAAGAGAGCAAGCAACTATTTAGGTTTTTGTGCGAACATCCAGGCTTTGATGGTTCCAAAGAGGCTTTGCGGCAGCTATCTGCCATCCAGGGCAGTGCTGCCAGCGAAGGGGTGCATTCTCTAGGGGATTATGTTAAAATGTTGTCATTACAATATGAGGAGCTCTACCAAGGTCTCGACGACGCCGAGCTTGCGTACGAAGCATCCCGACTGACGGCACGGCTCGTCGAAACATACGTAAGAAACCAAAAACAATATCTTTCAGCTAAGTTGGGCGGCGCCGACGACGCGCAAACACAATCATTGCTGGAAGAAGCAAAAGCACTCGATACATTATTAAAGCGTGCAAGCGAAGGAGCGATCACCCATGCCGGACGACAAGAAGAAAACAAGCAAAGCTGACGACTTGGCAGCAAAAAGGGCGCAACTGGTCGCCCAAGCCAAGAAAAACGGCAAAATCGAACAAAAAGAGATCCTGGCACTGATCCCGGACAAAGCCGAGAATACGGACCTTTTGGACCAGATTTACACCGAGCTGGCCGATGCCAATGTCGAGCTCATTATGGCCGAACCGGACGCGGAGAACTTCAGCGACGAGTGGCTAGACGACAACGACGAAGCCTCGATCTTGCCCGAAGAAAGCAGCTACCTTGACGATGACGTCGCCGATGACTCGGTGCGTTTGTACTTGCGGGAAATCGGCAAAATACCGCTGCTCAATGCCGAGGAGGAGCTGGCGCTTGCCAAACGCGTTACCCAAGGCGACCGGGAAGCCAAGGACAAAATGGCAGAAGCCAACATGCGCCTAGTGGTATCTATCGCCAAGCGGTATGTCGGCCGCGGGCTTGACCTGCTTGACCTGATCCAAGAGGGAAATACCGGTTTGCTCCGTGCGGTAGAGAAATTTGATCCTGAAAAAGGCTTCAAGTTCTCGACCTATGCTACCTGGTGGATCCGCCAGGCGATTACGCGCGCCATCGCTGACCAAGCGCGCACCATCCGTATTCCGGTCCATATGGTAGAGACGATTAACAAACTATTGCGTACCCAACGCCGCCTGACCCAGGAATTGAATCGCGAGCCGACGAACGAGGAAATCGCCCAGGCGATGGAGCTTGATGTCGAAAAGGTCGAGCACATCATGAAGATCAAGCAAGATATTTCCAGCCTCGACGCCAGCATCCGCGACGATGAGGACGATTCAGTCTTAGCTGATTTCATCGAAGACGAAGACACTGTCACGCCGGAGGAATCCGCCACTAGCCAGCTGCTCAAAGAACAGGTAAAGGAGATGCTTAGCTCACTGACCGAACGCGAGCAGAAGATCATCAAGCTCCGTTTTGGCTTGGCAGAAGATGGCAAAAGCCATACGCTGGAGGAAGTCGGCCAGGAGTTCGCTGTCACCCGTGAGCGTATCCGCCAGATCGAAGCCAAAGCCTTGGCTAAGCTTCGCAAGCACCGCGACGCCAAGAAGCTCCACGACTACATTAAGGGTTAATAGTAACTACCTTTTCGGATCCTAGCTCATATGCCCCGGTCAATGAGGGGCGTGTTGCTCTTTTTACCTAAAAGGGTCTTTCCAGGGGTGATATCGCGAGGAAGAGGTTAGATCTGCCAATGTGCCAGCTCTTGCTTTAAGGCTTGGTAACTGCTTGGATGACCTGCTCGAGCTGACGTGTTACGTTGTCAAGGCTGGTATCGTTTAGGATGTAGTAGTCCGCATAAGCGATGGGCCCGCCTTTCTCAACCGTTTCGATCTCTGACATATCACGCGTGATTATCTGTTCCAGGGTGTACGTCCGGTGGCTGTCTTTGCGGCTGAGAATGCGCTCGTAACGAAGCTTCTTGGGAGCCACAATGGCGATGACCGTAAGCTTGTCCCCGAATGTTTCGTTCAGGTATTTATACTCGGTCCAACTGTACAAGCCATCAAACACGACGGTTGGCTGGCCTTGCGCAAAATATTCTTGAGCTTTTCTGGCTGCATGTTTGGCAAGCACGGCCGGTCCCTCTTTCTCGCGCATGTCTTTGCGCACGAAATTCTCGTCTTTTACGTTGTCGAGCCCGCGCCGCTGTACCTCTTCATAGAGCATGTTACCGAAGTGTACTATGGGCCAGCCGTATGTCTTACCCAAATAATCAGTGCAACTCCCTTTGCCGGAGCCCATCATACCGACGAATGCGAATATTCTTTCTTCTTTCATGGCTGCCATTATCCCACGTGACAGATAATTTGACTAGCAAAAAGTGACCGTCTCGTGCCTAGATCTTCGCGCCGGAGTTTTTGCCGTAGACTTTGCGGTGGAGCTTGATAACCGTATGGCGGGCATGTTGACGTGTGTGGCGTTGGAGCAGGCGGGCGCCGATATATGCGGCTGTCGCGATGGCGACCATTGCCCAATCACCTGGGTCAAGCCCGGCAAAATTGAACAACTGCGCAATTGTTGGGTTGTATACAACAATCAGCACAACGAACGTGCCTAGGCCCATTGCTGCCAAAAGCCTAGGATTGCTCCACAAATACCGCGTGAAAAATGACTGGTGCCGTGCCGCGCGCAGAAAGAGCAGGTTGGCGCTTTGGCAAGCAACCAAAGTAACGAACGCAATGGTCGCCGCATGCGCGACAAACGCGCTAGACGGGTCAATGTACGCAGGGCTAAGGTTAATCCTCGCAAAATAGAGCAGGAAGTTCGCGTACGCGACCGCTCCTGCCAGCAGGCCGAATATAACTATCTCGCCGACGTCATTGGGCGAAATAAGCATGCCAAGCTTGGGGCGCTGCTGCATGGCGCGCTCCAGCGGTTTGTCCCACGCAAGCTCGATTATGGGAAGTGCCTGTATGAGTGTACTGAACAAAATTATCTGCATTACCTGGATCGGTATCGGCTGGTTGTAGATGATTTGCCCGGCTATGCCAAGGAATATAAGTGCCACAAACGCGGCATTGTCCACTAGCACTGCCTTGATGGCTTGCCGCATGCATGCATAAGCCAACCGCCCCTGTGAGACAGCGCCCGCCAGGGCAGACCCATGCGGCGCGCTGACCAGGTGTTGGCCAACATTTTCGGTAATAGTAATACCGGCGCTCGCATGGGCTAGGGCAGGCAAGTCGCTCACGCCATGACCGGTAAGCGTCGTTGCATGCCCGGCAGCCTCGCTAATCTCGACAAGCCGCAGGGTGTCTTCCGGTGACAAACGCGAGAATGTTACGCCTCCTTTTTCCAGGTACTGTAATACCTGGGCATCATCCAGCCCGTGCAAGTCGGCGCTGGTGACTGCCATGCCCGAGACATGCGCCGCGACAATACCGGCATGACGGGCAATGGCGCGCGCGGTCGGCGGGTCGTCATTAACTATCATTGACACTGCTATGCCGGTAGCACGCAAAGTGCTGAGCGCTTCCGGTAACATTTCGTGCAGCGGCGTATGTATGCTCACGACGCCGAGAAACGTCAAATCTTGTGATAAATCGTCGATGTTCGTTGTTTTTGGGTCGTAGTTCTTTGGCAGCAAACAGTATGCTAGCGCGGCAGTATGGCGAGCACCAAGCGACTCACTCTCTGTGTGGTCGTGAAGGTAAGCCAGGTCGCCTTTCGTGAAATTGCGGACATGGTTGTGATCCCAAAATTTCTTTGACCGGCTAGCGATCGCCGTGACGCCTCCGCGCGCAAAAAGAACCGTTTCGCCACCGTGCTTGAAGATGCCGGTAACGAATGTGTGGTCACCGCTCGGCACCAAACGTCCCAAGCGTTCATATTCATCGTGCAGCGATTCGGTATGGATGCCGCCGCGCCGCGCCAACGTTAATATAGCGGCATCGACCGAGTTGCCGAGGGAACGCCATTCATTCCTCCGGCTATGGGCTTGATATACTTTCGCGTTGCTGGTCAATGCTGCAGCGGTAAAAAGGAGCGCCAATTTGTCGAGCTCCGGGCCGGTAATTTCCTGCTCGCCCATACCGAGTATCTTGCCGGCGGGGTCGTAACCATGACCTTCGGTCGTGTATACGGCGCGCCCGGCAAGCACGTGTGTCGCATTGGCTGTGTTACCGGCGTGCGCTGCAGCCTGGTCGATAATGACGATATCTGTACTCGCCAGCGCGTCCAGGGCGGATAGTGCCTGCACGTGCAAGTGCATGCCGGTCAATTGTTCCCGGTTCTCCAAGCGGATGATAAACAATTCAAGGACCAAACTAAGCGGCGTCGCAGCGACCAATATAAGCAACACCAATCGCAGTGATGCTACTACTGGCATCCCGGCAGCAAAGCCAAGCACGCCTGCGGTCACCGACACCGCAACGCTTGTTTGGGCGGCACGATTGGCAATACGGCGGAACTGGGCCTGGAAACGTGGTACATGCTGCTGTGTTGCTGCCGTTAGGGCGACAACACGCCCAAGCTCGGCCTGCATGCCGGTGGCAACCACGACGCCACGAGCTTTGCCCGTTGCCACGCGTGTTCCCATATAAGCTATAGTGTGGCGCAAGAATAACGGCACTTCGCCTTTGGGGGCGGCGACCGACTTGTGGTTCAGGCTATGGTCGCCAGTCAGCGGCGCATCGTCGGTACTAAAATCTGCTTCCTCGATTATACGAACATCTGCTGGCACTACGTCGCCTTCGTGCAGCGAGACAATATCGCCGATTACGAGCGTGGCAGTCTCGACAGTGTGCTCGTCACCGTTACGAATGACTTTGGCAGTAGCTGGCAGCAAGTATGCCAACCCCGACGAGGGTATAGCCCGCCGATGGTTGAGGGTGGCTATCGCGGCGATGTTGGCGATCGCCAATGCTAGCAGCACGACCCTGACTGCCAAATCACCGGTAAATACGGTAAGAATAATGCCGGCCAAGAGTAATATAACGACCGGTTCGCAGCAGGCTTGGGCAACCAGGACCAACCGCGAGTTGTCTTCGCTGGTGCTTAAAATATTCGGTCCATGCGCGCGCAAACGGCGGGCAGCTTCAACATTAGTCAGGCCCATCTTGTGACTGCCAAGTTCTTTGATTACCGCTTCAGGGCTAAGGCGATAGTAGTTCAAGCGTTTATCTGGACCCACCGTGCTCATATTGATTCAATTATAACCTGTTTTCCCGTCGGCATGATATTTAGCTGCAGTCAGTTTGCCTGGAAGGCATGATGGTGAACGGGGGTAAGCATTATGGCAAACTACGATGAACCATTGGAGGCAAATCCTGGACCAGAATCGACTGGCGGCGAACCTGGAGAGTTGCCACCCGGCGTGGGCAGGGCTCAGCCTGAATCCGAACCAGACGCGCTCGGTCTCTACTTACGCGAAATTGGTCGCGTGCCGTTGCTTTCACGACAGCAAGAAATTCGCCTTGCAACGTGGGCGCAGGCCGGCGATACCGAAGCGCGCCAGAAGTTAGTCGAAGCCAATTTGCGGTTGGTTGTCGATATTGCAAAAAATTATTTCAACTTCAGCCACACTGAACTACTCGACCGGATCCAAGATGGCAACGAATCACTCATACGTGCCGCAGAAAAGTTTGACCCAGCTCGCGGCGTCAAGTTTTCCACGTACGCGGGATGGTGGATCCGCCAGGGCATAGCTCGCAGAAACAACCAAGCTCGGCGGGCAATTTACCTGCCAGAGCATGTGAGCCTGGCACTTGCCAGGATGCGCCGCGTGGAGCGTGAGCTTGCGGGCACCTTGGGGGATGATCCGGCGCCCGAACAGCTTGCCGATGCGATGGGGATAAGCCTGGAGGAATTGCTCGATTTGCAAGAACACAACTACCGGATGGTTAGCCTGGCATTGAAGCTCAAGTCAAGCGACCGGCTGTTGCTTGAAGACACGATTGAAGCCGATGACGCTGCGTCTCCTGAAGCAGTTGCTATTGCGCATGAACTACGAAGCGAGGTGCAGCGGTGGCTCGGCAAGTTGACGGCGCGTGAACGAACTATTACGATACTGCATTTCGGATTCGATAATGTCACGCCGATGAACAACGAGTTGATCGGACGAGCGTTTGGCATAACCCGCGAGCGTGTCAGGCAGATACTGCGGCATGCTATTGGGAAGCTGGCTGTTTTTGCCGCGCGCGAGAAGGAACTAGAAGAGAAATAAGATATACTAACAGGTATGGCAACAGACGGTGAGCGGAAGAGGTTTGCGATTATCGACGGCAAGTCCGTCTTCTACCGCGGGTATTACGCTATGCCGAATTTGGCAGCGAAAGATGGCACGCCGACGGGTGGCGTGTTTGGGTTTGCGACGATGGCGCTGGAAGTTATCCGCCGCCTGCAGCCTGATTACGTCGCGGTTGCGTGGGACAAGCCGAAGACAAACATCCGCCGGCGGCTTGAACTCTATCCAGAGTACAAGGCAGGGCGCAAACCGGCTCCGCCCGACTTTTATGAACAAATTCCCGTGCTGCATGAGCTGCTCGCCGCCTTCGGCTGGCCGTTGTACGAACTCGACGATTACGAAGCGGACGACATCATGGGCACGCTGGCGGTACAGGCTCGTGAACGGGACCTGGAGACGATGCTCGTCACTTCCGACCTCGACATGCTCCAGCTGGTGAACGGTCACGTCAAAGTCTACGCGCTCAAGACGGGATTATCGCACATCGAATTGTATTCGCCTGACACGTTCCAGGCAAAATATGGGCTCGACGTAGACCAATTCCTGGACCTGAAGGCGCTGAAGGGCGACTCATCAGACAATATTCCGGGAGTACCGGGCATCGGCGAGAAGACAGCGATCGACCTATTGCAGCAATACCAGACCCTCGGAGGCGTATATGATAACCTGCCGTTGATCAAAGAAAGCGTGCGCAAGAAGCTGGAAGCGGGGAAGAAGTTGGCATACTTGAGCAAAGAAATTGGGCGGATTTGGACCGATGCGCCGCTTGCGCTTGACCTGCATGAAGTCGACGGCAGCAAGATCCAGCCGGGCAAGATAATGGAACTGTTCGAACGGCTCGAGTTTAGGAGCCTGCTTCGGCAGCTGCCGGAGGTCATGAAGACAGCCGTTGACGGGCACGCCGCAGAGCTATTGAAGCCGAAAGTCGACATCCATGTCGGCAGCGTTGAACACATTACCAGCGAGAAGCAGCTCGTCGCACTGGCATTCATGTCTGCTGAACACCTTTTTGTTGCTTCGTTGAGCAATGGCAAGCATGGCCGCGAGCCGCTCGTCCTGGCGCTGAGCGCTGATGGAGCGACCACGTATACTGTCGACCTCGCGAAAATCAGTGCCGGCAAAATGCTTGCGGCATTGCCAGCAGGCGTGCCGCTGGTTGGCTACGACGTGAAGTCGACGCTGAAGGTGCTGCTTGAGTTAGGTGCTGGCAAGCTGCCAGGTGTCAGGCACGACGTGCTGATCGTCTCGTTTATATTAAATAGTTTGCGCCGCGAGCAGACGCTGACCGAGCTTGCTCAAGCCGACCTGCACTACAGCGGCGAACCATTCGAGAGTCTGGATGCCGAAGCATTTACGAATCGAGCCGCCGAAACAATTGCCGTTATCAAAGCATTGTACGAGCAGCAAGACAAAGAGCTCAATTCCATTCCTAAGCTGCCAGAACTGGCGCGTGACATTGAGTGGCCAGTCATTCCGGTGCTCGCGCGCATGGAATACGAAGGCATAGAACTGGATACGCAGTACTTAAGGGATATGAGCGTCGAGATTGACGGCATGATCGCCGATATCGAGCACCAGATCCATATGCAAGCCAGCCAGGAATTCAATATAGGTAGCCCTAGCCAACTTGCCGAAGTATTATTCAGCCCCATGAAACTTAACCTGCCGACCCAAGGTATCAAGAAGGGCAAAACCGGCTACAGCACCGCGGCGAGCGAACTGGACAAATTACGCGGGCAGCACCCCATTATCGAACTCATTGGCCAATGGCGCGAAGTGACCAAATTGAAGAACACCTATATCGACACCTTGCCGCAACAGGTAGACGAGCGCTCGCGTATTCACACGACCTTCAACCTCACCATTGCCCAGACGGGGCGGCTCTCTAGCGTCGACCCGAACCTGCAGAACATTCCCGTTCGCACGGACCTGGGACGCCGAATCCGCACCGCATTCGTGGCAGGCGAGAGCAAGAAGTTCGTCAGCGCCGACTACAGCCAGTTCGAACTCAGGCTCTCCGCCGCGATGAGCGACGACCAGGATCTTATCGACCTATTTAACCGCGACACCGACGTGCACGTAGCGACTGCCGCCATGGTGTACGGCCGGCAGCCGGAAGACGTCACCAAACAGATGCGCTCCAGCGCCAAAGCCGTTAATTTTGGTATCCTCTACGGCATGAGCGCGCACGGCCTAGCAGCCGCGACCGGCATGACGTACGAGCAGGCAAACCGGTTCATCAAAGATTATATGAGCATCCGCAAACCACTCGTTGCATACCTGGATAGCTTGAAAGAGCGCGCCCGCAAGGACGGGTACGTCGAGACGCTGTTCGGGCGGCGGCGCCCGATGCCTGACATCCATTCCAGCAACTTCGCGGTCCGCGGCGCTGCCGAGCGGGCAGCTATGAACATGCCAATCCAGGGTACCGAAGCCGACCTCATGAAGTTAGCGGCGATCAAAGTCGACGATGTATTGCAGCAAATTGATAGGGGCTGCAAGCAGCTATTGCAGATTCACGATTCAATCCTCGTGGAATGCCCTGAGCAATATGCCGAACAGGTTGCCAAAGCGTTGAAAGAAACCATGGAAAATATCTACCCGGCGTTGCCGGTCAAGTTGACCGTCGAGACGACCATCGGCGACAATTGGGGCGAACTCTAGTGATCAAAGCGGTTATTTTTGACCTTTTTGGCGTGCTGGTTACTGACCCGTTGGAACAGATGATCGCGCCGATGCGGGCGACGAAGCCGGAACTGGTGCGCGAAATCGTTGGTGTCGTCACGGCGGCGAACCGAGGGATTATCAGTACGGAAACATCACGCAACGCAGTTGCGCGCCTGCTAGGGATTACCCCCGAAGAGTACGTCCATAGGATGAAGCATTTGGAAGTGCGAGACACAGATTTGCTTACCTACGTAGAGGAGTTGCGCAAAACATATAAGACAGCGCTGCTCAGCAATGTTGGCCGGCAAGGACTGGAGGCGCGCATCAGCCTGGAGGAGCAGGCGACGTACTTTGACGCTGTGGTCGCGTCCGGCATGATCGGCTACGCCAAGCCGGAAGCGGAAGCGTATGGGATTACCGCGGACAAACTCGGTGTCCGGCTAGACGAGTGCGTTATGGTCGATGACCGCGAAGACTACTGCGAGGGTGCGCGAAGCGTTGGCATGCAAGCGATATTGTATAAGTCCTTAGCGCAACTAAAGCGCGACCTTGCGGTTATTACTATGTCTGCAAGGTAACTACTGCTACTCTTTTTCGGTTTTGTCAGACAAGTCTATCGTGAGGACGGTACCTTCGGGTACATCAAGCAACAATATGGCTGCAATCAGGGCAATCTCGGCGCGCCGTATCGCTTCTTGGTCGCTTTCGTTGTCACTATAACCCTCATCAATTTCGCTCATATCCAAAATATATCACAGAAACAAACCGGACGATCAACGAAGCGGGTGAGTTAGTACTGCGCTTCCATAAAATCCCAGTCAATGAACACGGTCAAAGGGTAGCTTATTCTTCGACAATTTCGCCCAACACAACTTCGCCGGCCGTGGTACCATCGTCATTTTGATTAATCTCAACCTGAGCTGGCTCAGATGCCGCTTCCGGCTGTCGCCGCCTAGCAAAAAGCCGTCCGGCCACACCCTTTGCGAGCGACGTCATCGCCTCAGCACCTCGAGCAGCATCTAGAAGTATCGCAACGGTACCTTCCAACACGTCCTTGGCCATCTGGACGTCGGTTGTGTATTGGCCAGTCGTCAATTTATCGACTTCCTTCGCCCACCTATTATGAGCGATAACCTCATCTTGTAGGCTTTGCCATGGGTCTTTGTTTGCTGGACTTGTCATAATAATTGATATTATACAACCGAAGTCAACAGTACTCAAATATCGTTGTAATTTAACGCATCTTTTGCGTAGTGCCAAGTTTATGCGGTAAGCTACGAGTAGGATATGTAGCATTCGCCAGGCAGAAGAGAGATAGCAGAATTTTTGCACTGGCCAGTGATACAGCAAGGGAGTAGATGCCAGGTAATATGCCTCACCAGCCAGGACCATCCGAGCGGGGGCGTGGCTTGACGCCCGAGGATATCCGGGTTGCCGAGCATATTGGTTTGATAGAACCCGGTGAGAGAAAACCATGGTGGGAAACGCTGCGTTTTAGCCGCCGGACGGGTGTTATTGCCGGGGGAACTGTAGTACTGGTTGGTGGTGCAGCTGCAAGTGGGTTGTATGCGTGGGGACGGCACCAAGCTGACCAGGTCCATGAGGCCCAAGTGTCGGTAAATGGCATGCTGGACGAGATCATCCTAGGCATGCTATCAAACAATCAGTACAAGGAAGCAGCCGCGGCCTGTGGCGACCCGGTGATCGACCTGGATGCAGAGCAGGACCTCTATGCAAGGCAGTCTCTGGCTAGCGATGCCCGCGGGGGCCTGGCGCTCTTTGAAGCTGCGTTCGGAACGAGCAATAGCTTCCGGAAAGGGCTCGACAACGCTGGCAGGCCTGGCGAGCCAAAGCCGTTCAGCCAGCCGAACGCGACCATAGAGATCGGCGCGTCGTCGCTCGACCAGCAGGCACTGGATACACTTCGTATAGTCGAGATTATCACGCGGGTATTCGCGCATCCTGGCGCCTACAGCGGCGACGGACCGTTTCCCGGTACAGACATCGGTGCTACTGATAGCGTGATCTCAGGGCAGCTCAACTACACGCACCAAAACCGAGCCGGCGAGACGGACTATGATTTCCAGCGCGAACTTCGGCAAATTGATGCCAAGCCGATCATGCGTGTCGAGGAGGGGTATGACGACTACCGTGTCTTGTTCGCCAGCGTAGCGCAGCTGGCTGATCGCTTGACCGACGTGACCCGGCTGGCGACGAGCAGCAACATCAGTCGCGACATGCAGGGGGAAGTTGAGACATTCTTGGACGCGATGGGCAAGGTTGCCGACCAATTCGGCAACAACCTCGTAGCGTTTGCTGACAACCTATCCGATGCGAACGACTACCGGCTTGAAAACGGCTTGATGCGAATCACGATGGAGACGGTATTTACTTGGAACTTTGTCCGGCAGCGCTACTTCCCGTTCAGCGCGGTAGACGGGAATAATAATGCACTGCTCAACAACCCGTTCCTCGGTGGTCTCATGATCGCCGACCCAACAGGTCCGCCCGACCTGGGGCGTTACCTAGTCGATACGAAACAGATACCAGGCGGTATCGGGCCGAAGCTTGCGTTTATCGCTTGGGGTCTTATCGTCGACCGGCAAATATCGGCGCTGCGCAAGATCGCCATAAACCATCCGAAACTCCACCGGGTCGTGAGAGACTTGATCGACATGAACAAATTGTCAGATTTTTACACGGCAGATGTGTACGCGGACGCCAATGCGACAGCCACGGCAGAGTCCGACCAGCAAGATATATCAGCAGAGATAACAGACGAGTCCGGTCATCCCGGCGGTGTCACTGGCAAGCTTGATGGTGCCGGGCGGATAGCCTTGGAGGGGCTGGATGGCAGGCTACGGCAAGTAGGAGACAAGAAGGAAACCATGGGCGACCACAGCTCATTGCGTAGCCAACCGATTGCATAGGAGATTGCTTATGATGGGCGACGGCGTTTGACGAGTCGCCCGCCATGGGCGCGGGAGAGATTCCAGGCGACGTACGCGACCCAAGCGGCAATAATGAACGACAACGCATTGGTCGCTTTGTCCACGAGGGCGGGGGATTGCCGCGCGTCGAAGAGGAAAATGAGCATAGCGAAAGCTTCGCAGCCAATCAGCGCGAGTGCCAGCCGGCGGCTTCGGCGCTCCTGGGCGACAAACCCTAGGCCGAGCAAAAAGCCGTATGCAGCCACTGTCAAAATGATCAGAATAAGCGAAACGAACGCGTTACTGACGCAATCCGCGCCTGCAGTCTGGTGACACCCGCCAATAATTGACGCCACCCCGCTGATGAAGCTGAGCCCCACGCCAACGATAAACTGCGCGAACGTTGCGTTAGTCGTCTCGTACCGTATCCGCATATAATTTATTGTACTCTGCCTAAACGTCCATTGACATTGGATCACAAAAGTATATGGTAATATCTATATTGATTGAGGAGAGATATGAGCGGCATAAATGGTACGGGTGAGCTCGGCAGGCAGCCTAAGGTGTACATGCAGAACGAACGGCTGAAGCCAGGCCCTGCTGGTATTACTTTTGAACTTCCATACTATGATGAGGTGGGGACTGAGTCCCAATTTGGCATAACTGGCCATGCATATTTTGGTTATGTCGGCATGCCTTATACTGCCGAACCAGGAGTTTCTGGCACGCAGTTTCTGATCCACGCTTTCATGCCAACGTCGATTGGCTCGCCGAACTTGGCTCACGCCTGCGCGAACGCTCCGGGCAACCAGCTTGGCAAGGAAGCCGTCGAGGGGTATAGCCCGAGCAATATAGTACTTATTTCCGGCAATGACCTTGACGAGCTGATTCGGCTAAATGAAGACTCCAAGGACCCAGCCCGCACCAGTGAAACGGCACAGGCAGAATGGCGGTACCGGATGTTGGTAGCTAGCCGGCTAACCGTGCTATCACCAGCGAGCAGCACCAACCTTGGTAGGGATCCAAGCTTGCCATTTAGCGGTCAAATGGATGATTTGTACCATCAAGACCCGAGCAGGCAGGATGGCATTCTAATGATTTCGCGCCAGCACTGCAAGCTTATGCTTGATGAACATTCGACTCTACGCGTCGTTGACATTGGCGCCCTGCTTGGTACCTCAGTTACCTATGCCAAATCAGCATAAGGACACCACAGCTTTTATATTGCTATTTTTCAATATTTATGATATCTTATGCGTGTTAACGTTGTGAGATTATGACACGCTATATTTTAGGATTTTTGGCTGCTGTTGGACTCATCGTGGTGGTGATCGTCCTGATTGTGCGTGGCTTGGCGTCTGGCCCGTCGGCTTCAGCACCCTCGACCAAACTTGATCTCAAAAACTACGCCGATACGTCGACAGTCGTTCGTTTGACACTTGATACACCTGTTTCCGCACAATCGACGCACCGCGACGTTGTGCTGACGGTGGGCAAATATGTGGCGACCATGCAGGTCACGAAAGGGTACAACGGCTCAATCGTTACACAGAAGAGCTACCCGATGAGTGAAAGCGCCTATGCGACCTTCCTGCGTGCACTGTCTGTCTATGGGTACACCAAGGGTGACAGCAACCCACAGGTCGCCGACGAACGCGGCCAGTGCGCGCTCGGTGACCGTTACATCTACGAGGTCGTAGACACAGCGGGCAACGACTTGCAGCGATATTGGTACTCGTCTTGTGGTTTCGGGACCTTCCAGGGCAATAGTAATTCTATCCGTGCGCTGTTTATAAAACAGTTCCCGGATTACTTCAGCCTGCTGAGGGGCGTCCAGTTCTAGCTCGCGTTAATGCGAAAGACTAGGCGTTTGTTCGACTTGGCCGCGGCTTGCAGCTTGCGCGCGTGAAACCTGAGCGTGCCTGCTAGTGCTGCGCTGGGCACGCCGACCAAAATGTCATGTTCGCGAATGGTCACCTCAGCATCCACTTGGAAGTGAACGGCAATGTACTGTTTGATCGCCGCGATCTCAGGCGGCTCGCTGAAGTCCTTGTGGCTCAAGATATCGAATAATGATTCAGCCATACATACAGAATGACGAATGAAGAATAAAGAAGCAAGGACGCATGTTTTCGTCATTCCCGGCTTGACCGGGGATCCAGGCTTGTTTCGCCGGGTTCCTACTAGGAGGCAATGACGGTACAATAAACCTATGCCAGAATTGCCCGAGGTAGAGACAATCCGGGTCGGCTTGGACCGGCTACTGCCGAGACGCATAGTTGCCGTGGCAACCGCGGACACGCCGAAGAGCTTCCCGAACACAAAAAGCGATACGTCGATGTTCCTCATTGGCGCTTCCATCGAACGCGTACGGCGCCGAGCAAAAGTTTTGCTCATCGATTTGTCCAGCGGCTACACGCTCGTCACGCACCTGAAAATGACCGGTCAGCTGGTGTTTCGGAACGGCGCTGAGCACTTCGGTGCGGGGCATCCGAGCGACTCGCTTGTCGGCGAGCTGCCTGACCGTTCGACCAGGGTAACTATCCATTTCAAAGATGGCAGCAACCTGTTCTTCAACGACCAGCGGAAGTTCGGCTGGATGCGGCTGGTGCCGACTGCCGAGGTACCGAACATAGATTTTATGCAGAAGGTTGGACCCGAGCCATTGGAAGCGGATTTTACCTGGCAGCTACTACGCACGCGGCTGGAACGGCGAAAAAATACAAGCACTAAGGCGGCACTGTTAGACCAAACGGTCATTGCCGGGGTTGGCAATATTTATGCCGACGAAAGCCTGTGGGGCGCGAAAATTCACCCGGCGACGCCAGTACGTGAGCTAACCGATGCGAAGATCAAGCAGCTGCACGAAGCGCTGGTCGCTGTGTTGCGTTTAAGTATTGCAAAGGGCGGTTCGACCGACAAAAATTACCGGGACGCCGAAGGCAAAAAGGGGAGTTACCTCAACTTTGCGAACGTCTTCCGCCGCGAGGGGCAAGATTGCTCGCGCCACCCTGGTACCAAGATCATCAAGCTGCGTGTTGCCGGTCGCGGCACGCATATCTGTCCCAAGTGCCAGAAGCTTCGCCAGGCAAAAGTTATCTAGCCAACCGCCCCGAAGATCCGGTCAAGCCTTTTTAGTCTTGCTTGGTGCTGCCGGCTTCTCGTTGAACTTTACGTATACAACAATTATGACACTCGCCAGAAAGGCCGTGACAGCGACAAACCGCATGACACGGTCGTCGGCAACGCTAGCGCTGATTACCGCGTAGATGCTCGTCCCGACGGCGCCGAGCTGCAAGCCTTCGCCGATAATGTCAGACCGACGCAGGAGCCAGATCCCGAGGGCAATCACCACTGCGGCGATGAACACCAATATGATGCTGACATTCCGTTGGTATGACTTCATATCGGTTTGGTATTGCTGGTTAGCTTTCTCGTATTGGCGCTGGTAGGCATCGTCAATGTTCGTTGCCGGTTCTGTTTTGCCGGTAAGCGGCGGGTTGTAGTCCGGCATCGTTGGCCCGGGATAGAACGTGTAGATAGACACCGCGACAAACGAAACGACGGCCGCCGCGATAAGTATGGCGTAGAGCAAGCGAATGAGTATGTTCATATTTCCCTCGTGCATTATGCTTCACATTATACGGTGTACGAGCGCGGCTGCAAGCTGCTATCATACCTCCTATGATAGTCGTGTTGGCAGGGGAGAATGGTTTTGGTTTGCTGCGGGAGCTACGCCGGATAACGGACGAGTTCGTTGCGGCGCATGGTGATATTGCGGTAGAGCGGCTGGACGGGGAAGAAGCGTCGTTTGAACGCATCCGTGAAAGCTCCCAAAGCTTGCCATTTCTTGCCGACAAGAAGCTTGTCATCCTGCGATCGCCGTCGGCGAACAAGCAATTTATTTCGGAAATTGATAGTATCCTGAATGGTTTGCCCGAGACAACCGACCTCGTCATCGTCGAGCCGAAACCCGACAAGCGTAGCACTTACTACAAGATTCTTAAGAAACAGGCTGAACTGCGCGAATTCCCATCGCTTGACGAGCAAGCGCTTGCCGCCTGGCTTGCGGGTGCTGCCGAACAGGCGGGCGGCACGCTCAGCCGGCCTGATGCCCGCTTCTTGGTCGAACGTGTGGGCAACGACCAACAGCTAATCTCAGGTGAGCTCGATAAGTTGTTAGCCTACAGTGTGAATATTACTCGTGCCTCGATAGAATTGCTGGTAGAGCCTGCCCCGCAAAGCAAAATATTTGACCTACTGGAGGTGGCATTTGCCCGCGATATAAAAAAGGCGATGGACTTGTACCGCGACCAGCGCGAACAAAAGGTCGACCCGGCGCAGATAATCTCTATGTTAGCCTGGCAGCTCAAGGTCGTGGCACTAGTGAAGGCCGCCGCGGGGAGGAGTGCCAACGACATCGCGCGCGATGCCAAGCTCAGCCCCTTCACCGTGCAAAAGAGCCAGGCAATCGCACGGGGTCTTAGTATGGACAGTCTAAAGCGCCTTGTTGCCGGGCTGCTTGTCATTGATGCGCGCTCCAAGCGCGAGAATATTGACCTCGACGAAGCACTGCAAAATTATTTGTTGTCACTGGCGACCTAAAGCTGTTTTTATTCCTATTCCAGGAATCGAGGACGTACTTTTGGCTTGATCCGAAACAGCCCATGTTCTTGTTCCGCCAAGAACCAACCGGGCTACTTTTTTCATTGGCAAAAAGTAGCCAAAAACCTAGGCCGCGCTCCATTCGCTTTGGTGCATGTTGTAAAGCCCGGCAACCAAACCGCCAGTCGGCCCCGCCATCGGCGGGGACCGTCCCCATCCGGGGCAGTGGCCATTCGTAGCGAGCCTGGCGCGCGTGTTGTGAAAGCCACAGGCTACCCGAAGCGAGGACTGTCACTGAGCAAAGCCGAAGGCGAGCGAGTTCCGCAGCGCTTGTGGCGCTTCACAACGCCGCCCACGCGAACGGAGCCGGCCTTGATCTTTTGCATACTTTTGCATCAAGGCAAAAGCATAGGGTTGCGTTTATGGAAAAGGAGCATAAAAAAGAGGGGGCATCGGGGCAAAATAGGAGGTTGATTAATAGGGAAGAAACTAAAAACCGCCTCTGATAGAGGCGGTTTCGATGATGGCAAAGGTAGAATTATTTCTTCTTTGCAGGAGCCTTTTTGGTTGCTGGTTTCTTCGCTGCAACTTTCTTAGCGGGAGCAGCTTTCTTTGCGACTGGCTTCTTCGCTGGCGCTGGCTTGGCGGCAACCTTCTTGCTGGCGGCTGCTGGTTTGACACCGGCGGCTTTGGCGCGCTTTGCGAGCTGCTTCTTCAGCCGGGCGGCTTTGTTCTTGTGCATCACGCCTTTCTTGGCGGCGGTGTCGACAGCGCTTTGTGCTTTGGACAGGGAAGCGGCGCCGGACTTGCGGCTGAAGAGCTTCAATGCGCCGCGCAGGCTACGCTTGGTTTTGCTGTTGCGGATGGTTGCTTTCTTGGCGACACGGACGCGCTTTTTGGCTGACTTGATAATTGGCATGGGTCTTTCCTTTTCTTGGATGTTATAAATTCACCATGACTATAACAGATTAGCATGACCGTTGTAAAGAATAAGCTTGTTGGCAGTGCTTTGCCTTGTGGACAAGCGTAAGCGTTTGTGATAGGCTGAAGCCAAAGGCTAACATAAACACTATGGACGACGTCAAAAAGCAAGTCGCGGACCGGTTAAAGCAAGCGAACAACATCTTGGTGACCGTGCGCAGCAGCCCGACGCTCGACCTCCTCAGCGCGTGCATCGGTTTATCGTTGCTCCTGGACAAATTAGACAAGCATGCGACCGCTGTCTTCAGCGGCGAAGTACCGAGTTCGCTTGAATTCCTCAAGCCCGAAGAAACCATAGAACAAACGCCCGATTCACTCCGTGACTTCATCATCGCGCTGGACAAGTCCAAAGCGGACAAGCTGCGTTACAAAGTGGAAGACAAAGTCGTCCGGATATTTATCACGCCGTACAAGACGAGCATCACCCAGGACGACTTGGAGTTCAGCCAGGGAGATTTCAATGTTGATGTCATCGTGGCGCTCGGCGCTCACGAACAGCAAGAGCTTGACCAAGCAGTCACGGCGCACGGGCGTATCCTGCACGACGCGGCGATCATCAGCATCAACAATACGCCGAACGGCAACCTTGGGTCGTTGAACTGGCAAGATATCAGCGCGAGCTCTATTTCAGAGATGGTCACGCAACTCGTGGAGATGCTTGGCAAGGACGCGCTTGACGAGCAGATTGCCACCGCGCTTTTGACGGGCATCGTCGCCGAGACCGAGCGCTTCAGTAATGACAAGACAACGCCTAAGACGATGAGCCTCGCCGGCACACTTATGGAAGCCGGCGCTAACCAGCAGTTGGTTGCCAATAAATTGCAGGTTACTGGAGCCGTCCCAGCTACTGAGATCAAACCCGCCGAAGACGACGGTGCTCTCGCGATTACCCACGAAGAGGTGGCTCCGCCCTCAGAAACACCCACTGAACCTGCCAAACCTGCGGAACCCTCTCCAGCTCCAACCGAGGGGCGCGAAATACTGCCTATGCCGGCGCCCGGCGCGCCATCAGCGCTTGGCGATGACTCATTCACCAAAGAATTCACGGATGCCGAAGTGACCAACCAAGGCAATTCATATCTTGTCGACACGGCAACGGCGGGCAAGACGCCGGATCTGTTCGATGCCAAGCCTCCGGCCGAACCGCCAATTATGACTCACACTGATCCTATCGTAGCGCCGCCCGAGATTGCGGCTCCCGAACCAGCTACTCCAACACCTATGCCAGCCCCGGCGCCACCCACGCCGCCTGTCGCTCCTGCCGACGATGGCCAGACACTTGCTGATATAGAAGAGTCAGTGCACAGCCCACACACGGTGCACATGCCTGTAGACGTCAATAAGGCCCGCGACGATGTCATGAGCGCGCTTGGGCCGCAAATGGACGCCCCGCATGCCTTGAACGCCAACCCGCTCGGTGACATCCTGCACCCGCGTGACGATTCAACCCCAGCCCAGCCGGCAGGATTGCCGCACCCGGCCCCGCCATCGTTGCCAATTTCCGGCGAGATCAAGATCGATCAGGAAGGCAACCTAATGGAGCACAACCATGATGTCCCATTGCCACCCGTCGCCCCGGGGCAGCAGCCCCCACCCGGTCCCACAAACAACAGCCCCCAGCCAAATCAGCCCCCGCCAGTAGCCCCACCGTTCTTGCCGAGCGTATAAAGCCGTATGAGTAAACGAACATACATGTTTATCGGCGCCCATCCCGACGACGCGGACATGGATTTCGGCGGCACGGCTATTTTACTGAGGCAATTAGGGCACAACGTCATATTTGTGTCGATGACCGATGGGAGCGCTGGTCACCAAACAATGGATAGAAAGTCGCTAGCCAAACGACGACTTACAGAGACAAGAAAAGTCGCAGATTTTCTGGGTGTCACATATATCGTGATGGACGCCAGAGACGGAGAGCTGCTCCCTGACATATCTAATCGCAACAAACTTATTAGACTTATCCGCGAGCACAAGCCAGACGTTATCGTCTCGCCTCGCCCCTCAGATTACCATCCTGACCACCGTGCTACGGGCCAACTCGTGCAGGATAGTGCATTTCTCCTGGCCGTACCACTAATTTGCCCTAAGACGCCGCGGCTAGAACGCGCTCCATATATTTTCTACCATCAAGATGACTTCTCGGTTCCAAGACTATTTAGGCCAGACGTTTTGGTTGACATTACACCAGTGTTTACCAAGAAAATGGAAAGCGTCGCTAACCACATCTCACAAGTATTCGAATGGATACCATTTATAGATGCCGTCCAAGAACCAGTTCCGGAAGACACAGCGGAGCGCATCGAATTCCTGAAGCATCAGCGCGGTTTCATGACCAGTAATACTGATAGGTTCAAAGTCCTATTTAATAACCCAGCCGTAGAGCAAATTGAAGCACTTGAACGGTGCGAATACGGCGCGCGAGTGACACCGCAGATCGCCAAAGAGCTATTCCCGTTTGCCCTGGTCAACTTTACCGATTAGTGTATGTCTATGCTTTGGCTTGCTAGATTGCTCTCGATCTGATAGAATGGCTTCAGCATGATAACAAGTGAGAAAAAGCAGGCCGCAATACAGGGCGTGCAAAAGCATAAAACTGACACTGGTAGCTCAGCAGCGCAGGCGGCGATCGCCACTGAGCGCATCAAAGAGTTGACCGAGCATTTGAAAGTCCACAAGAAGGACAACGCCGCCCGCCGCGGGCTGCTAAGCCTTGTTGGACAGCGCCGCCGGCTTCTCAAGTACATTGCAGACCGTGACAGCCAAGCGTACCTCGAGCTCGTGAAAAAGCTCGGCATCCGGCGCTAGGCAAGTGCCCAGACCAGCTTTCTCGGTGATACATCTTCGTTTGAGAAAGCAAGCTTGTGCACTTTAATAACTCTTAAGATACCCCGCATATTTCGCTTGCAGAGCCACAGATATCCAGCAGCAATTCCAAACGCACAAGAGCAGCTGTATATTTGCCCCCTGCATGCGAGCCAAGGTGGTCGCAAGGGAGTAGGAAGGCTAAATCAAACACATGGGACAAACAATCAACCCATTCGGCAAAAAAATTATCAGCGTAGAGACGGAGTTTTGTGGGCGTACACTGACGCTTGAGGTCAACCGTGTCGGCTTCCGTTCGACTGCAGGCGTCATAGCGCGATACGGAGACACTGTCGTGCTTGGAACAGCCATGGTCGGCAAAGCATTACAGGGGTTCGATTACTTTCCGTTAAGCATCGACTACGAAGAACGGTTCTATGCAGCGGGCAAGATCAGCGGTAGCCGGTTCATCAAGCGCGAGGGCAAGCCATCGGATGACGCTGTCCTGATCGGACGTATTATCGACCGGCCGATCCGACCGCTGTGGCCCAAGGGGTATCGCAATGAAGTGCAAGGCGTTGCGACGGTCTTGAGTATGGATCCGACTTTCCGGCCGGATATGATAGCCATGATCGCAATGAGCGCGGCATTCATGCTTACCGGGGCGCCGTTCGACGGTCCAGTGGCCGGCGTCCGCGTCGGTATCAATGATAAAGGTGAGTACCAGGCGTTTATGAGCGCTGAAGCGCTTGAGCAAGGCAAGCTCGACTTGGTTGTGGCCGGCACGGCCGATGCGATCATGATGGTCGAAGCCGGTGCCCGAGAGGCAACCGAGGACGAAGTCGGCCTGGCCCTGGATTTCGCACAGGCGGCGATCAAACCCGCTGTCGAACTGCAGAAAGAGCTCGTCAAGCAAGTCGGTGCAACCAAGACTGAATACGAACTGACTTTGCCGGACGAGGAAATCCAGAAATCCGTTGACGTATGGATGGAGGGCAAGCTAGGCGCCGCTATCCGTGCTCCGTACCCAGAACGAAATGAGATGATTGGCGTACTGCGTGATGCGTTCCACAAAGATTTCGAGGGCAAGTTTGGCACTGAAGATTATGCTACTATGCGCACCGAGTACGACGAAGCATTTCAAATGGCCCTCCACAAAGATGTCCGCAAGGGTATCGTCAAAGAGAATGTCCGTCCAGACGGTCGCAAACTGACCGAAGTTCGCCCGCTGTCGAGCGAAGTTGGCTTCCTGCCACGCGCCCATGGCTCCAGCCTGTTTACCCGCGGCGTGACCCAGGGTATGAACATCGTGACGCTGGCGCCGCTATCATACGCACAAATGGTCGACACCATGGAACGGAGCGGCGAGCGCCGGTACATGCACTATTACAACGCGCCGGGTTATACAGTCGGGGAAGTCAAGCGGCTTGGCTCGCCAGGACGCCGCGAGATCGGTCATGGATATCTGGCCGAACGAGCGCTTGTCCCGGTACTGCCAGAGGAATCAGAATTCCCGTATACCATACGCTCGGTGACCGAGATTATGAGCCAGAACGGCTCAACTTCTCAGGCAGCAGTTTGCAGCAGTTGCTTGGCGCTGATGGACGCCGGCGTACCGCTGAAGGCGCCAGTGAGCGGCATCGCCATGGGCTTGATGGTCGACGGCGACAAGACATACGTCTTGAGCGACATTGCCGATGCTGAAGATTTTGCTGGCGACATGGACTTCAAAGTTGCCGGCACGAGCAAGGGCATTACCGCGCTCCAAATGGATATGAAAGTCCATGGGCTGCCGGCAAGCACCCTGAAACAAGCACTGGTGCAGGCTCAGGAAGGCCGTGCTTTCATCCTAAATCACATGCTGGAGACGCTTGCCGGTCCACGCAAAGAGTTAAGCCCATACGCACCGCGCGTCGAAACGATGACCATCAACCCGGACAAGATCCGTGAAGTCATTGGCAAGGGCGGCGAGACGATCCAGAGGATCACCGGCGAAACAGGCGCTGAGATTGACATCAAAGATGACGGCACGATCATGATTGCCAGTCCGGACAAGGCTTCGATTGACGCGGCCCGCCAGTGGATCGCCGGTATCGTCGAAGAACCGGAAGTCGGCAAAATTTACTACGACAAACCAGTCGTCAGCGTCATGGACTTCGGCGCGTTCGTGCAGGTTATGCCGGGCAAAGACGGCCTGGTGCACGTCTCCGAGATGAAAGAAGAGCGCGTGAACAAGCCGAGCGACGTCGTCAAAGAAGGCGACAAGGTTACGGTTAAATTGATCGCCATTGACGACCGCGGCAGGTTGCAGCTCAGCATGAAAGCGGCCGAACGGGCCTTAAAAGACAAGAATTAATTATATGGACGCGCTAGCAAGATGGCACCAGACGAAAACCGGTCATGCCGTGTTCGGTGCCATCGAGCTGGCCGCGGCATATGTATTCGCATTGCTCGCGATCGACCGCGGCAGTTGGTGGTGGTATGCCCTGACCATAATCTTCTTTGTCGGCGGTATGCAAAACGTAACGAAACTGGTGGGAAAGGCGATCCGTCGTGGCAAAGCAGGACGAGCTCGATAACATCAAGCAACAGATCTTGGACAACGGCGTTTGCCCGGGGCTGGCTGCAACCGCGACACAACTCGTTTTTGGCGATGGCAGCCCAGATGCAAAATTAGTGTTTATCGGCGAGGCGCCGGGGAAAAATGAAGACCTGCAGGGCAAGCCGTTCGTCGGCGCCGCGGGCAAGTTCTTGAACGAAATGCTTGAAAGCATCGGCATGAAACGCGAAGACGTGTACATCACCAACATCGTCAAATACCGCCCGCCGGACAATCGCGACCCCGAGCCCGAAGAGAAAAAGGCATTCCTGCCATATTTACAAGCCCAGCTAGAAGTTATCCAACCAGTGATGGTCGTCACCCTCGGCCGTCACAGCCTCGGTTGCTTCTTGCCGGACTTGCAAATCAGCAAAGTCCATGGCGAGCCGAAGCGCATCCGTTTACAGTTCAAGCGCGGCAACGACAAGAATGGTTTTAAGGTGGTGATACTGCCATTATTCCACCCTGCCGCTGCGCTGTATAACGGCTCCATGCGCCAGACGCTCATCGACGATTTTGCGCGGATCCCTGCGATCCTGAAGGCAAGCATTATCAGCACGTAACCTAAATAAACCCTTAACTAAGAAACAAGGAGAAATAATATGAATCCAAATAATGACAACCGGCGCGAACGCCCACCAAGACGTGGGAGAAACAACAATAACCAACAGGCGCAGCGCCCGCCAAAACAGCAGCCAATCAACGGTAGCGGCATGAGCAGCTCCCGTGGCGCTGCGGTGCGCGCCCAAAAGCGCTCCCAGATGGATGCCCAGCGCATCGCGAACCAATTCCTGCCCGCCAACCCGAACCACGACAATCAGCCGCGCGACCGCCGGGCTAACTTCATCGATGACCGGCCGGGTATCAGGATTATTGGCCTCGGCGGTATGGATGGAGGCGGCTCAAAGAACATGATGCTGATCGAGTACCAAAATGACGCGATCATCATCGATTGTGGCAATGATCTCGGCGTCGACCTCCCAGGTATTAACTACGGTGTTGCCGACACGGCATACCTAGAACAAATACGGTCAAAGCTGAAGGGCTATATCATCACGCACGGGCACCTCGACCACATCGGTGGCTTGCCGCATATCTTACCGAAATTCCCGGCGCCGGTTTACGGTAGCAAGTTCTCGGTTGGGCGTGTCCAGGAAATTTTCGAAAATTTCGGCTTGCCAATGCCGGAAGGCTTTGAGCTCAAGACCGTCGAAATGAACGAAAATACCCACGAACGGCTGAAAGTCGGCGTGTTCTTCATCGAACTGGTGCGCGTGACGCACTCTATCCCCGGAAGCGTCGCCGTCGTCATCGATACCCCGGTCGGGCGCCTGATCAATACGGGCGATTTCCGGCTCGACCCGAACCCGCTCGACCATGAGCGCACCGACCTGGAGCGCTTTATCGAGCTTGGCAACGAAGGCGTGTTAGCACTGATGAGCGAAAGCACGACGACTGAACGCATGGGCCGCACGCCGTCAGAGAGCGAGCTGGAACAGAGCTTCATCGACATCATGCAACAGGCGCCGGGCCGGATATTCATCGGGATTTTCTCGACGAACATGAACCGTGTTCAGATGGTGATCAACGCCGCCGTCCATCATGGCAAGAAAGTCGCCATGGACGGGCGCAGCATGATCAGCACGCTCGAGATGTCGGTCCGCCACGGCTTTGTCCGGGTACCGAAAGGCACGTTCGTGCCGATCGCTTCGGCGGCCAACATGAAAGACAACGATCTCGTCGTAGTCTGTACCGGTTCGCAGGGCGAGCCAAGCTCGGCGCTGCAGCGCATGGCAACCGGTGAACACCGGCATATCAAGCTTAAGGAATCCGACACCGTGATTTTGTCGAGCACGCCGATTCCATACAGTGGCAACGATTCTTTGATCCGCGGCATGGTCGACGACCTTCTGAAAATGGGCGTGCACGTGTTCCGCCACCAGACACACGAGCTTGATGGTGTCGGCCCGCTTCATGTGTCCGGTCACTCTTCTCGTGATGAGTACGCCGAAATGATTAACATGACCAAACCGAAGTTCTTCATCCCGATCTACGGAGATTACACTAGCAAGAAATACCATATTGACCTGGCGATCGAGCAGGGCATCCCGCGCGCCAACACCGTGAATGCCGACAACGGCGAAGTCATTTTGGTCACCCCAGACAAAATGGAACTGGCCGGCGAAGTACCGCACGGCACGATCCTCGTTGACCAGACCGGCGCGATTGTCAGCAATGTCGTCGTGAAAGATCGTGTGCTGCTCAGCGAAGAGGGCCTGGTAGCAATCGTCCTGACTATCGATAAAAAGTCTGGTAATTTGCTGACAAGCCCGGATATCATCAGCCGCGGGTTCATATATATGCGCGACAACGAAGAAATCATGAACGGCCTGCGCAGCGAACTACGCCGTGCCACCCAACAGCGCTTCAATCGCGTTGACCTGGACCGCTTTAAAGCCGAAGTGAAAGACCATGTGACACACTACCTATTTGACCGCACGCAACGCAGCCCGATCGTCATTCCGGTCGTGAATATTATCGGCGGTGGCGGGAAAAACGATATCCAGGTCGTCACCAACGGCGGCCAGACGAAAACTTCCGAAGAGATTGCCTCTGAACAACAGCGTCGTTTCCAGGAGATGCGTGCCCGCCTGCTGACCCAGGATCCGCGCGTCGACTAAGTGTTTTTACTAACCTAGCTTGCCTCCAGGCAGCTGCAGGCATTATGCTAATGGTAATGAGTAAAAAAGGTGCCGCTAGCACGCGGCGCGACACAAAAAAGCTTCAGTCATTACGAAAGCATGCCCGTCAATTTGTCCGGGCTCACCATGAATTGTCCAGCAAAACACTAGCGCTCAAACCGCACCATGCCCGCCCGTTCCGCAAGCATCATGTAAGCATACTCGCTGCATCGCTTATAGCATGTTTCGTCTTGTTTGGATTCGCTATATCCTGGACGGTAATGACAAATATTGGCAGGCAGGAGGCAATTGACCTTTTCGGCGGCCTTATCCAGCTGCAGCCGTCCAAGCAAGCGGTCAGTTCCACTCTTGGCTTCACTTTCAGCTACTCGCCGGGGCAATTTTACATTGGTGCCATTAATGCCGCGGACGGTAAGTTGTATGTTGGCAAGGAAGTTAGCACCGCCCGGGCGTACCAGACGTTCAAGCTGTCATCGAGCGCCTTGAAGGACGTCACGCAGCCAGCTTCCATAACGATCGATTACCTGCCGGGCCAACTCCAGCCAGGGGAGCCAATCCGTGATGTCGAAGATCAATATGTTGTGGCGTCTGTGTCTGCAACCGGTAGGCCGAGTCGTGTTAGTAGCGGGCAGCAAGTTATTGGTGGGCAGGTTTTCGTGCGCACGCTATGGAAGCAACCGGTTAGCGGCGTATTCGCACAGCAGCTATCAGTCCAATTCGTGACATACACGGCTATTTGGCAGGGAAAGGCATTGGTCGTGAGGACGGACAACCGCATTGCGGCAGCGCAAGCCTTCGGTGATGTCGACGTGCTGATGCGAACATTCGCCTTGCATCCAACTCAAACCAGTTTTACCCAACCCCAAAGTGTTATCGTGCTTGCCGCTGCCAACCGCAGCGTGCTCGACAGCCAGATATATGCGCATCTTGCCGCCGCCGCAGCACCATCGCAACCAAGCACTTCCCAGCTTATCAGCGCTCTGTACAGCCCGGCGGTTGTCAAGATATATAACGCCTATTGCACCGATATCCTCATATCAGGCAAGCTGTTCGTACGTGATTACTGCGACGCGCTGACCGGTTCTGGATTTTTTGTCAGCGAGGACGGCTATATCGCGACTAACGGGCACGTCGCTACGAGCAATCCCAAAGACATTGCTCTCGAAAGTGCGATCGCAGAGATATATAACAATGGCGACACGAGTTATTTGTATGCTTTGGCGATTTTTGCCGGGCTCAGCGACTCACAGCTACATTCGACCAAAGACGCCAGCAAGCTCTTCGACATGATATGTAATGCGGTCTACGAACTGCCCGACAACATGTTTACTGAATCCAAGCATGTTTCCAATTTGTTGGTTGACCTGACGGACACAGATCCGGACATAACAAAACTGCTCGCTGATACTAATGCCATTAAGTCCTATCCTGGGTCTGCGACCATCAAGCATGCCACGCTAACTGGGGCTGATTACCGTGCCCTGGACGGGCTGGTCAAATACCGCCAGTCGGACGTGGCGCTAATCAAAATAGATGGCTCGAATTACCCGGTAGTATCGTTGGGGTCTATCAATGATATCAGCCAAGGCAGCAACCTGAGCATTCTAGGTTACCCGGGCGCTGCCCAGGGCAATGGGCTCGTGTCGGCCACCCAAGATTCCGTCACGCTGACAAGCGGCAAAGTTTCGGCAATCAAAAACGCCAATGGCGACACCCACAAGCTGATTCAGACTGACACTACCATCGGGCATGGCAACAGTGGCGGCCCGGCAATGGACGATGATGGCAATGTTGTTGGTATTGCCACGTACACCATAGACCAATCAGGTAGCGGTGGCGGCGTGTTCAACTATGTACGTGACATTGCTGACCTTAAAGCACTAGCCACCCAACAAGGTGTCACGATCACGACACAAGGTGAGTTGCAGCAAGCATGGCAGCAAGGAATAACGGCGTTCTACAGCTCGCATTATTCTAAATCATTGACATATTTCAATACCGTAAAATCACTCTATCCAGGGCACCCAACTGCCGATACGTTCATCGCCGACGCGAACGAAGCGATCAAAGAAGGCAAGGACATCGTGGACTTCCCGATTGCCGTTGTTTTCGTAGCATCTGCTATCTGTTTGGTTATTGCCGCGGCTGCTGTCCTGTTTATTATCCGCCATCACGCCCGGCATAAAGTTTACCAGGTTATGACGGGCAAGGCGGGCGTACGCCCAGCCGGTTTTGGTGCCCAGCAGCCTTTCCCCGTAACGATCCCCGGCAGCTTCACGCCCCAATACCAGCAGCCGCCAATGCCCGTACCCCCAGCTTCGCCATTGCCGCTATACCCACAACCACTAAGCCAACAACAGCCGATGGCGATGCCAGCCCAACCTGTCGTTAGCCCGTCTGCCGATGTTACGTTACAACAGGTACCTCAAACAACGGACCCGGGAATACCGCCCACGCCACCACAGCCGTCCTTGCCGTTAACCCCGCTGCAGGCAACACGGCCGATGACACCAGCCCAGCAGCCCATGGAAAATGTGTATGCGCCGTCACCGCCGCTACAACAGCCAGTAACGCCCCAGGTGTTTTACCCGCAAACCCAACCACAACCACCTGAATCCCAGCCGCCTCGATCGCCTTGGTCCTGATCGGCAAGTTGACCTGGGCGTCTGCCAACAGCTATTTACGTAACGTCTGTGCTATAAAAGATACATGGATATATTAAAACGAGGTCTTGGCGAGTTAGCGCGAAACCAACCATTAGAATTTTGACAACTGATGTAAAATTTGCTATGATATGCCTGTCTAGCTCCATTTTGGTAGCACCTAGACCGTAAGAAGTAACGAGGGTATAATTCCTAAGAGTCATGGCAGCAAAACACAAACGCCGGTCGAAGAAAAAGCAACCCGAGCCCATGGAGCGTTCGCCGTTCTGGGCGTTTGCCACGGCAACGTTGCTATGCCTGGTGGCATTATTCCTGCTGTTGGGCGGCTTTGGCGGCGGCGGGCCGCTGCCGGTCAGCCTGTTCGGTGGCGCTCATGCAATCTTCGGCTGGGCGGCCTATCTGGTGCCGTTCGCGCTGGTGTATTGGGGAGTAGCCAAGGCTATCAGCGAAGACCATCGGCTGACCTTTGGTAGATTCATGGGCATGCTTTGTATATTGCTCTTCTCGGCTGGGTTCCTCAGCGTGACATCGCCCGGCGGGCCGGGTGTCTCGGCAAGCGAAGCAGGGCACGGCGGCGCGGCGGGTGATTTGCTGGCGGCGATGACAGGCAGTGCGCTCGACACGGTACCGGCTGCGATCTTATACCTTGTTTTGACCGTTCTTGCGGTTTTCTTTGCCTTTGCAATTTCGCCAAAAGTGCTTGTAACTTTCTTCAAATTGTTCCAGCGCCAACCGAAGAGCGAAGAGGATCTTGCGGCGCTGAAAGCCCGGGCAGAAGCCACGAGCTTTACTCTCAACGAGGGCGTGCCGGTTGAGCACCATACTCCCGTAAGCACCCCGGTGCAGTTACGGTCGCTAAAAGACACCGCGCAGAAGTTGACACCGACGGAGAGCCACGAAGCTTTGACGACCGCCAGCGACCCTGATTGGAAATTCCCAAGCGTCGAGCTCCTGAACCAGGAGCAGGACAGAGCCGACGCCGGTGACGTGAAGACGAACGCCCAGATCATCCATGACACGTTCGCAAACTTTAATATTGAAGTCGACATGGAAGGCGCTAACGTCGGCCCTCGGGTGACGCAGTTCACGTTAAAGCCGCCAACAGGGGTGAAGTTGACCAAAATTACCGCGCTCGAAAACAATTTGGCGCTCGATCTTGCCGCCCAGTCGATCCGCATGGAAGCACCGATTCCCGGCCAACGTGCTGTCGGCATAGAAGTGCCGAACGTGAAATCGGCGACGGTACGGCTGAGTTCTATTTTCTTGTCCCGCCAATGGCAAGGCTTGGAAAGCCCGCTCGGCATCGCTATCGGCAAGGATATTTCCGGCGTGCCGATCGTCGCTGACCTAGACAAAATGCCGCATTTGCTCGTCGCCGGCCAAACCGGCTCCGGCAAGTCCGTCATGATCAATGACGTCATCACCAGCCTGCTGTACCGGAATTCACCGGCCGACCTGAAGCTGATCCTGGTCGACCCAAAGCAAGTCGAACTCAAGCCGTACGATGACATCCCGCACCTCCTGACGCCGGTGATCACCGAGCCGGAAAAGTGCATCAGCGCTTTGAAATGGGCAACGGCCGAAATGGAACGCCGTTACAAAGCGTTGGCTGACGCCGGCAAGCGTAATATCGGCGAATATAACGCCGTGAAGCAAGAAGAAGGCATGCCATACATCGTGATCGTCATCGATGAGCTGGCAGACCTCATGATGATGGCTGCTCGCGACGTCGAAGCATTGATTGTGCGCATCGCGCAAAAGGCACGTGCGGTCGGCATCCACTTGGTGTTGGCGACGCAGCGCCCGAGCGTTGATGTCATCACCGGCCTGATCAAGGCCAACATCCCAGCACGCATCGCGTTCACGACCGCCTCGCAAGTTGACTCACGGACGATCATCGACCAAATGGGCGCCGAAAAACTGCTCGGGCGCGGCGACATGCTGCTTTTGACCGCAGACATGCCGAAGCCGAAGCGCGTCCAGGCGGCGCTGATTAACGACGACGAAACCAACCGTGTGACAGATTTTATTCGTGAACAACGCCCAGCCGACTACAACGACGAAGTCGTCAGCTTGCCGGTTGTCTTGAATGGCAAGGGCGGCGTGGTCATGAACTACGGCGCCAACGAAGCCGATGACGATATGTTCAAAGACGCGGTGCGCTGCGTTATCGAGAATCGCAAAGCCAGCACCAGCTTGCTCCAGCGCCGTTTGCGCATCGGTTACGGCCGTGCGGCACGGCTGATCGAGACGATGGAAGAGCAGGGCATAGTCGGCCCGGCGGATGGATCGCGCCCGCGCGAAGTGCTCGTGAACAGCATGGACGCTGTCTTTGACGATGCAGGCGGTAATCCTATATCTCCCGGCTTGGCCGAAGTAGACGACGAAGCTTAAAACATATTCACAACGTTGTGCATAGTACTGTGTTAAATTATTGATTGACAAGTAAAAGCAGTTTATTCTGGCTCGTAAGACATGCTAACTTTGCCTTGCTGCATACCAGCGCTTGTGTCGGGAATACATAGATTGTTGGGAGGTTTGGTCATTAGCGCGGAGTTTGTCTATGGTGATAGAAAATACTCGATGCTGCAACCAGTCAGGGTTATCACCCACCTAATCGCTGAGGTTTTCGTATAAATATGGGTCGGAGTACCCACAACAAGGATGGCGCGCGGGTACCGAAGCGCGTCTACGTGGCACGCACCTTGGTTACACCCCAACCTGAAGCAAGTACTTTTCTTGATGAAGCCGCCCGGAATATCGTTAAGCGTATCGGAGAAAAAACGCTCGTTAACACAATCGGTGCACTTCATATAACGCTTCTTGAATCGGCCGGAACGACTCCCGCTTTTCGGCACAAACGTTTCACCCCCCAGGATGTGCATCGTTTTTCTGCTGAGCTCCAGCAATATCTTAGTGATATTGAAGGTACGAGTGACAGTATTGTCGTTGAGATTGATCCGAGCAAGCCCTTACGGTGGTTTGGCTGGTCGTCGAACCAGTTGGCATTGAATGTCATGCCGAATGACAGGCTTCGGCAGGAGCGGGAACATATCGAAGCTTTCCTGCGCGAGCGTTTCGGGAGCTTGCCCGAGCTACGTACATTGGACGAGCATATAGTCTTTGCAGCCCCCAAAGCGGGTGCGGTTAGAGGAGAGATACTAAGAAACCCACTTGGGCTATTACCGGAGGGCATTGTCATACCTGACCGGCTCGCGCTGAATGGTCTTATGGTATTTCTAAATGGGATTGGCGATTCTGCCACGTTTCCAGTTGAGCATGAGTAATACTGGTTTGACTAACAGAGGTAAAACGGATATAATCTAAGTATTATCAACTCGGCTTGCGATCCGCTATCAACGCGGGATGCGCAGGCTTTAACCAAAGGAGTGCAAAAAGCGTGAACCAATACGAAATTGCGGTCCTGTATCATCCTGACCTAGAAATTGACCTAGGCAAGGCGAGCAGCCGCGTAGAAAAGATCATTGCCGACAACGGCGGCACGATCACCAACACCGACAATTGGGGCAAGCGCAAGCTTGCGTACCCAATCAAGAAAAACGAGCATGCAGTCTACGTGTTCTACACCGTGGAACTGCCAGCCGAAGGCGTGCAAAAAGTCGAAAGCACGCTCAATATCACTGACGAAGTGATCCGCTTTCTGATCACCCGGCCGGACTTGAAGGCAATTGCCAAGGCCGAAGCAGCCAAGGCAGAAAAGGCCCGGAAAGCGGCAGAGCGCGGCGAGACTGCCGATGATGACGCGGACAACGAGCGCGACAACGACGAAGAGTAGCAACTAAGGAGGGAGGTGCACCGTGGCAAAGGGGTTTAACAAAGTTATCCTGCTTGGTAACCTGACACGCGATCCAGAGACGCGTACCACGCCAAGCGGTCAGAGCGTGACAAGCTTCTCGCTTGCTGTTAATCGCCAATGGACGCAAGACGGCGAAAAACGTGAGAGCGTCAGCTATATTAACTGTGTAGCATGGGGAAAACCAGGCGAAATTATCGCCCAGTACGTCACGAAGGGCCGCCCGCTGCTCGTCAGCGGCCGTCTGGAACAGCGCAGCTGGGATGACAAAGAAACCGGGCAAAAGCGCTCAGCCGTCGAGGTCATCGTCGAAGATTTCAACTTTATTGACAGCCGGGGCGGCGGCGATGCGCCGGCACCATCGGCCACCGCGAGTAGCACTGCAAAACCGGGCAAGAAAAGTGACGACGTTGTCATCGAAGATATTGGCGACGAGCCGATCAATTTAGACGATATCCCATTCTAATTTACTAAACTAAGAGCTAGTAGCTAATGGCTAATAGCTCAAAATTTCGGAGAAATTTTGTATGGCAAAGATTTTTAAATCACGAACTGACGTGGCGTACTTTGATTACAAGGATTTCAAGACCTTGCAGCGCTACGTGAACGCATATGGGCAGATTGAAGTTCGCAAGAAGACCGGCCTGACCGAAAGCCAGCAACGGCACCTCGCCAGCGCTATCAAGCGCGCACGGCACATCGCGCTGCTGCCATTCGTCGCAACGAACTAGTTTTCGTACAATATACCTATGACCAGCACATCACCGTACGCGTTGGCGCGCCAGCTAGAACTGGATATACGTGCCGCGTTGGCGGCGAACGATACGGCCGATATGCCGGCGGCGCTCAAGCAAACGCTTAGCGACCTAAAACATGTGGTAACTGATGCGCGGCTGGACGTGCGCGATTATGAAGTGGCCGAAACGCACGCGCAACAAGGGCGTCTAGCACGCGTGGCACGTGACCGCCTGGAGGTTGCCGGACAGCATATAGTAGCTGCCAGCCAGGATAGTGTATTTAGCGCGATAGACGTGGCGTATCTTTCGGCTAGCATAGAAAGCATCAAAGATCAGTTATTATAAAGGAGATACCCTTATGGCACTCAACATCACCGACCTCAAAAAAGGAACGATCTTCCAACTTGACGGCGTGCCATACCGTGTCG
>CAZGPZ010000004.1:0-33138 GCA_964527385.1 uncultured Candidatus Saccharibacteria bacterium
GGTCCGCCCGGAACCGTTGGTCGTGAATCTTGTTCAGCTCGGCGATCAGCTTCGGTACAACGGGTACAATCTTCGCCTCGTCCCAGCCAACATCTTTGAGCATTTCTTTTAAGATCAGATAATCCGTCAGGCCGCGGAAATCCCGGTCGCGCTTGGCTTCTATACCCAGGGCGTCCCGTATAGCTAGAATAAAGCGGTCTTCGGTAAAGCCCGCCGACAGCGTCGCGTCGTGGCTGCCCGCCGACAGCGTGCCGTCGATATCAAAGAGGAACAGTTTCTGCATTATTTTTTATCCAAGTCTGCAGCGGCGTCCAGCGCGTCACCCATACAGCGTTTCATAAGCCCAGTCGTGTCTAGTTGGTCAATGTCGCTCACTTGCGCCAGCCAAGCGTATTGGTCATGTTCCGGTGACAAAACAACGTGTGCATGCGACGTCCGGACCAAAAAGTTATATTGCCTGACAGAGGGTTTGTTCGGGGTCGTATAGTCGAAACCCGGGAACATGCCCAGCACTTCCGTGACGTCCAACCCGGTCTCTTCTTTTACTTCGCGGATAACCGCTGCGTGGAAGGTCTCGCCCGGTTCGATGCCGCCGCCCGGCAATTCATAGCTGCCGCCCAGAAAGTCACTGGCGGCACGGCGCACGGCCAACACTTTCCCGCCCGAGACGACCGCGACACCGGTCGACAAATGAGTTATACCGTCGGCGATTGCCTGCCGGCGCAGCTCTTGCTCGGGAATACTATAGCCAATCATCACTTCCAAACCCGTTGCTTGTTCTTCTCTTCTTTGGCACGGAAGGCTTGTTCCAGGTCGATGCCGAGCGTATTGCATATATCGAGCAGGATCATGAGCAAATCGGCGGCTTCGTGCGCGGCGTCCCCGCCATTAGAATCGGTCGCGAGCGGCTGGCCGTCGCGCTTGCGCGCTGCTTTTGACAATTCGCCGGCTTCTTCGGTTAAAAGCATGAATTTTTGCGCCAATGTGCGCTTGAAGCCGCGCTCCGCCACCATGTCGCGTATGTATTGCTGGAAATCGGCTAGCGTCGGCTCCGCTTTCAGCCTCAGGCCACTCATGGATTTAATCCTGGGCGGCTTCCTCGCCAGCTGTCATCACTTTCTTGGACAGTTCGTCCATGACCTTCGGGTTGTCGTGGAGGTACTTCTTGGCGGCTTCGCGACCCTGGCCGATCTTCTCGCCGTTATACGCGAACCACGCGCCGGACTTCTCGACGATGCCGCGATTAACTGCCTGGTCAAGCACGTCGCCGGACCTGGAAATACCCTCATTGAACATGATGTCGAATTCTGCTTCGCGGAACGGCGGCGCGATCTTGTTTTTCACCACCTTCACCCGCGTGCGGTTGCCGATGACTTCGTCGCCAGCTTTGATTTGCCCGATCCGGCGGATATCCATGCGGACTGATGCGTAGAATTTCAGCGCGTTGCCGCCCGTCGTCGTCTCCGGGTTGCCGAACATGACGCCGATCTTCATGCGGATCTGGTTGATGAAAATAACGGTCGCTTTGCTGCGGCTGATAACGCTCGTCAATTTGCGCAGTGCCTGGCTCATGAGGCGCGCCTGCAAACCCGGCAAGCTATCGCCCATCTCGCCTTCTATCTCTGCACGCGGCACAAGCGCCGCCACGGAGTCGATAACGATAAGGTCAACCGCATTGGAGCGGACGAGCGTCTCGGCGATTTCCAGTGCCTGTTCGCCGTTGTCCGGCTGGCTGAGCAGCAAGTTGTCGGTATCAACGCCAATACGCTTGGCATACGCCGGGTCGAGCGCGTGCTCGGCGTCGATAAACGCCGCGGTGCCGCCCATGCGCTGGACCTCAGCAATGGCATGCAGTGTCAGCGTCGTTTTGCCAGATGATTCCGGCCCGTAAATCTCTATCACCCGTCCGCGCGGCAACCCGGTGCCGAGCGCCAAATCAAGCGAAATGCTGCCGGACGGGATCGTCTCCACCTTCATGTGCGTAGACTCCCCAAGTTTCATGATCGAGCCCTTGCCGAACTGCTTTTCGATTGTCTCTAGCGCCAAACTCAAGGCTTTCGCCTTGCCCTCGCTTGCCGAAGCTGTCACTGCTTTGTCACCCGCCTGTTTATCAGCCATAATTTCCCCTCCGTTTCGGTTAATAACTACCCCCTGTTGTGCTTGCTTATAGTATACCAGATACCCACGTGCTGAAAATGCAAATGGTTACGTGCATTGGCGTGTGTATATGAAGCTTGTAGCGCTTCTGCTTTTGACGCGTTGCTGCTAGAATAACCAGTAAAGGATGGGCTTTTGATGCGATTGGACACAAGACAGGCAGTTGCCGCCCAGAACGCTGAGAGGCATGCATGCGTATAGCTGATTCGTTAGCGGAACAGTTGCTCAAGAAAGCCGGCAAGGCCAGCGATGAGCAATTGGCTGAGCTGAAAAAGCAGCAAACCAAGGACAAGAAGCCGCTGCAGGACCTCGCGCTCAAGAGCAACTTGATCAGCGAAAAGGACCTGACCAAGCTCTACGCCGACGAGATAGAGGTCCCGATGATCGAGCTGAATGCCAAGGAGATCAAAAAAGATGTCCTGAAGCTCCTGCCAGAGCGCATCGCCCGCCAATACAACGCAGTCGTCTTCGACGTTGACGAGAACGGCACGAAGCTCATCGCCATGGACGACCCAGACGACATACAGGCGTTGAACTTCTTGCAAAAAGAGCTCAGCAACAACATCCGCGTATATATTACGACCGACAGCTTGCTGCAGGCAGCACTTGACCAATACCGCGAAGGCGGCGCTATCGGCAAAGAACTGACGAAAGTCATCAACAAAGAAGACGAGGGTGAGGACGCCGACGAGCCGGACAAGGAAGATATCGCCGAGGACTCGCCGATCGCCCAAACGGTCAACTTGCTCATCGAATATGCCATCAATGCCAGCGCCAGCGACATCCATGTCGAGCCGCGGGAGGATTTCGTGCTCATCCGCTACCGCATCGATGGCATGCTACGCGAGGTCAACAAACTGCCACGCCGGATGCTGAATGCGCTGGTGTCTCGCATTAAGATATTGTCCAACCTAAAAATTGACGAGCACCGCGCGCCGCAGGACGGCCGCTTCAAAGTGGAAGTCGGCGGCGGGTTATACGCGCTGCGCGTCTCTACCCTGCCCATCGCCGACGGCGAGAAAGTCGTCATGCGCATTTTGAACGAATCAAGCAAGGCAGCCAGCTTCGACCAGCTCGGCTTCTGGGGCATGGCGCTGGAAAACCTCAAACACGCCATCATCCAGCCGCACGGCATGATCCTTGTCACGGGACCGACCGGTTCCGGCAAATCGACGACGCTCTTTAGCGTCCTGACAATGCTGAACACGCCGAACGTGAATATCTCTACCGTCGAAGACCCGGTCGAATACCGCATCCCCGGCGTCAACCAGACGCAAGTGAACCCGATCGCCGGCATGACGTTCACCAACGGCCTGCGCGCGCTGCTCCGGCAGGACCCGAACATCATCATGGTCGGCGAGATCCGCGACGGCGAAACGGCAGAATTGGCAGTCCAGGCTGCCCTAACAGGGCATTTGGTCTTCTCTACCCTGCACACCAACAACGCCGCGACGTGTCTGCCGCGCCTGCTGGAAATGGGTATCGAACCGTTCCTGATCGCCAGCACGGTGCGCGCCGTCATCGGCCAACGCTTGGTCCGGCGATTGTGCGGCGATTGCAAAGAAACATACCAGCCTGACGACACCCAATTGCGGCAAATCGCCAAGACGTTCAAAATCGCCGATGGCGAGGCCATGAAGCATATTCACGAGCTCGAAAGCAAAGCCCTGGAGGATGGTATTGGCAAGCCGATCAGGCCTGACAAAAAGGACGCGGCAACAGCTGAACTGAGCACGACGCCGAGCGGTATCAAGCACTTGTACAAGGCCCACGAGGACGGCTGCGCGAACTGCAACCATAGCGGTTACAAAGGACGTATCGGCATTTACGAAGTCCTGCGCAATTCCGAGAAAATCCAGTCGCTCATCGTCGGCAATAGTACCAGCGAGGCTATCCAGGTCACGGCCATAGAAGAAGACATGCTGACCATGCAGTTGGATGGGTTCATCAAAGCTTTGCGTGGGGAGACTACAATAGAAGAGATATTGCGCGTAACGGCAGAGGAGTAAAGGGATACACATGCGCTTTAGTTACCAGGCAACCAACAAAGAGGGCAAGGCCGTTAGTGGCGTATTCGAAGCCGACGACCGCGAAGCGCTCATCGCTGCCCTGACTCGCCAAGGATTGAAACCAGTCGTCATAAAAGCTGGCGCAGAAGCCGCGAAAACCAATTTCCTGGATTCTATCTTCAAGCCCAAAGTGAAATTGCGCGACCTTGTCATGTTCACCCGCCAGCTATCGACGCTGGTATCGGCTGGCGTGCCGCTGCCACGTTCGCTCTCGACCCTGCAACAACAAGCCGAGAACAAATATTTCAAAGAAGTTATCGGCTCTATCGGCAAAGATATTAGCGGCGGCACGTCATTGGGCGCGGCGTTCGCCAAATTCCCGGACGTTTTCTCGCCGGTGTACATCAACATGGTCAAGGCAGGGGAATCCGGGGGAATTTTGGACGAGATACTCAAGCGGCTCGCAACCCAATCCGAGAAGGATGCTACGATCCGCAAGAAAGTCAAAGGCGCGATGACCTACCCGTTGGTCATCCTGAGCGTGACGGTGATCGCGTTCTTCGGGCTGATGATCTTCATCATCCCGCAAATCGGCAAAATCCTGACGAACTTAAGCGGTGGCACTGCCTCCCTGCCGATTTACACACAGGTACTGCTGGACATCAGTGACTTCAGCACTGGCAGCACCGTTATCAAAGCCATACCGATCGTTGGCGGGCTGCCGGTCATCGGCGGCACGCCAAATGCCTTGTTCATTGTCGCCGCTTTCGGCGTAATCGTGTATTACCTCAAGAAGTACATCCGTACGCCCAAAGGCCAGTATAAATTCCATGCGCTGCTCTTAAAGACTCCTATCGTCAAGATGATCATCACCAAAGTTGCCATCGCCCGCTTCGCGCGCACGTTCTCGGCGCTGACGTCGGCTGGCGTCACTGTGTTGGACGCGCTCCAGGTCACCGGCGGCGCTATCGGCAACAAAGTCATAGAAGCCGAATTGGCCGCTGCGGCCCAAGAAGTGCGCAACGGCAAGCCGCTCAGCCAGCCGCTGTCGCACAGCACTACATTCCCACCCATCGTCTCGCAGATGCTCGCCGTCGGCGAGGAAACCGGGCAGATCGACAAGATATTGGTGAAAATCGCCGACTTCTACGAAGAGGACGTCGACGCCGTCATCGATTCGCTCAGCTCTATCATGGAGCCGGTCATGATCATAATCCTCGGCGGGTTGATCGGCTTGATCGCCGTCAGCGTCATGGGCCCGATCGCCTCGCTCTCCACCAACGTCAGCGCCAACGGTTCGTAGCCTGAAGCAGCCAGACCTATCTGATATTTATCTCTTGCGGTCGCAGCCGGAACATTGGAAGCATATCCAGCACCTCTGACGGTAGACCAACAAGCCCTCCCAAGCGAGGACTGTCTGAGCAAAGCCGAAGGCGCGTGAGTTCCGCAGCGCTTGTTGGTTTTGCAACTGCACCCGAACATGTGGCAACGCCCCTGGTCCTTTGCCTACTTTTGGACAAAGTCAAAAGTAGGCCGTCAGTTCCACGAAAAGAATCACCGGTGACCATTTGCTTGACTTGATAGAGCTTGTGTTTATAATGCTTAATCAGATACTGATACGTTCTCTACACTAGTAGGGGCAAAAGTATCATTACATTTAGGTAATAAAAACGTAACAAAGGAGGGTGGGCACCTATGGTCTCACTGAAAAAGCAAAAGGGCTTCACGCTAGTGGAACTCTTGATCGTGATTATCATCATCGGCATTCTTGCCACGTTGGTAATCGTAACGTTTAGCGGCGTCCAGGCGAAAGCCCGTGACAGCAAGCGCCAAACTGACATAGGCGCGCTCGACAGCCACGTCGAAGCATTCTATGCAGAGCACGGCTGGTACCCGACACTTGCCCAGTTAACCGATGCCACATGGCGTGGCACGAATATGAAGGGCCTCGACCCTGCGGCATTGACGGCACCAGGCAACAGCCCGTCAGTTATCGACAGCGCAGCGGCGACGACAACCAAGTACGAGTACGCGCCGACTCATGACGATGGTACAACTGCATGCAGCGCAACCACTACGGCAGACGATACAAGCTGTACTAAGTTCCTCTTGCGTGCAGTCATGGAAACGGATAACAGCGACTACGACAAGACCAGCAACTAATTAGCTGGCGTTCCATCTACGATAACCGGGGCCATACAAGTCCCGGTTATCTTTTTTACAAAATCTTGTTTGCAGATTTTGTATAATTAAGCATGAGCATGAAAAAACTACGGCATGGATTCCGAGCGGGCGGCCCGCAACAAGGCGGCTTCACGATCGTGGAGCTCATCGTGGGAACGGTCATCTTCGCAATCATTGTCGTCGGCCTGACGAACGCCTATAACGTCATTCGCTTGTCATACTCACAGGCACGGCAGGTAAACGAAATGTACACTGTGCTCAGCGCCTGCCCGGAAGTCGATCGGGCGCTGGAGTTCAACTCTATCAGCAGCTCGGGCAACTGTTACCCGAATAATAGCTTTCCTGCCGAGGACGGCACGTCGGGTACCGTCACCTACACGCCGGCACTAACGGTTACCAGCACCAGCTCGCTCCCGAACACTGACCCGTTATATAACATCCCCGATTCGAAAGTCGTGGATATCAGCGTAGGATACCAGAATCCCTACAAAGGCCTGTCAAATATCGAGCTCAAGATGCTCATCACGCGCAATGGAATCGGACAGACGTGATGCACAAACGCAGGCAACAACCTCTGATACCGAATGAGTCGGGCTTCACGCTCGTAGAGCTTTTAGTTGCCATGATTTTGACCGTCATGTTCACCGGGCTGGTGCTGAACTTCATGATCAGCTTTTGGAGCGGCACAGCCACGCTTGAGAACGACAGCGAAACCCTGATTGAGCGCCAAAACGCCGGCGATAAATTGCGTGATGCATTGAACGTAGCCTCGCACTTGGTCATCCAAAACAGCATAGCCGATTCGCACGTTCTCGTCGGCGACCTCAATGATACGACCGGCAATTACTGGAAACGCCTCTATGCAATCCCCGGCAGCATCACTATGCCCGCCAGCGGCAGCTATACGCCGGTCTTTTATTTCGAAGCGCCGAGCGTCGACAGTTCGAAGGAGTTCATCATGAATGGCGAACAGCCATATTACGACGAATTTATTTTGTACATGAACGGCAGCAACAAGCAGCTGCTTCTGCGAACGCTCGTTAACCCTGATGCTAGCGGCGACCGGCTCAAGACGAGCTGCCCGGCGGCATCTGCAAGCAGTACCTGCCCTGCAGATTCTATAATCGCCGGCGATGTTACCTCAATTGACACGCGTTACTTTTCCCGCTCTGGAAACACTATTGACTACACGTCTATTACCGACCCTGTCACCGGGGATTACATCGGTCCGGATTTCCCCGCGGTCGACGTCGTCGAATTAACGGTCCACATAGGCAAAAGCTCTGTCATCCATGGCGGTGTCGACACGAGCACGGAGACGATCGTGCGCGTGGCGCTGAGGAACCAATAAGGCATACAATGAAAGATATTATGGGAAACATATATAGGCATTACGCCACATCCCCGTCCCGTGCAGGACAAAGGAGAACGAGAAACATGCTTTTGGAACCAGATTCCCGCCTGCCCGAAAGCCACGAAGCTGGTGGTAAAGGGTCAATCGTCGTGACAATCTTGTTTATCATGCTCTTTATCTCGACCATCCTCTTCGGTCTGGTCGTGCTTGCCAAAGCTAACCTGTACCGCGCGTATTCTCGCGTTTACCTCCTGGAAGCGCAGTATAGCGCCGAGTCCGGGGCAGATGCGGCGATCGCCCAGCTCAATAATGGGTCTACCAGCTACACCGGCACGCCCAGCGACGTGACACTTCTGACTACCAGCAACTACAAGGCAACGTTCTCGGTAGCCGTAGCTGCGGGATCGGACAGCAAGCAAAAGATCGTCACCGCGACGGGAAAAGTGTACCTGCCAGTCGGCGCGTCAAGCCCAACATTCACGCGGACCATCCGCGTGACCGTAGAGCGTACCTCCACGACGACGGCGTCGGGCCTGATGAGCCGGAACATCATCGACGTCGACAGCAGCGTCAAAAACATCCAAGCCAAAGAAATATACCTGAATGGCTTTATCAACCTGCGCAGCAATTCGACAAACCTATTGTTCGAAAAGCTGACAGTCGCCGGCAAGGACACGAGTTCAAGCAATTGCTCCGTAGAGGGCAAGGGCGACCTGCTCAAGTCGGGCACGCTCGCCTCGGGCACCAAGGCGGTGATTGACACCGCCTACAACAACTGTCTTGATCCGCCGGGCAATACGAGCAATACTGATTTTACCGTCACGGCCAATGACTCATCAGTCACATCGCTGCAGTCCACCTACATCCCCTGGGACCAATACATGGACAGCTCGTACCAAAACTCGCCGTCCGGCTGCAATGACTGGCTGGCAGCTAGCCCAGTTAGTATCCCCAGTACTGGCAATACCAAGAAAACCCACTACCCGGATTCAGGCAGCGGCGTCGCGACGTCATGCGGCACGAATGGCGACCTGTCGCTCGGTTCCAAGACGTTCAATATCAGCGATAACGTTCATATCCGTGCCAATCTCTGCACGGCGACACCATGCAATCCTACATTCAACAACACATCAGGCAGCTTGAAATTTGTTTTCATAGAAGGAACTATCGATTTCACGACCGTTCATACCTCATCCGGGAGCAGCCCAATCGTTTTTATCACCTACGGCGCTGACCCTGGTACACATAACAAATGCCCCTACGGGGATTCTGTTTACATGAGTAATAACGGCAGCGACGCCATAACAGCGCCGGCAGCGTATTTCTTGGCAACTAATGGTGTATGCATCTACCAACCGAAGTTCGGCGCCAGCCCGGCGCTCGGCGGGCTAGGCGGCAAAAACCTCTACATATCCTCCAACTCCGGCAGCCCATTCGATTTGTATCTCGACCCGTCCTTCCCCGTCAATGAAATCCCCGTCGATCTCGCATGGCGTGCTGTCGGCTACGAACGGCTATGAGAAGCCAGCAGCCATTAGCCCATAACGGCAACAAACAACAGATTACCCACATGCAACCTACTGTTTGGAACCTTCGAGAGCCGCTTTTGTTAACCAGGGATGAACATACACGGCGTGAGGCTCCTTGCCTATCCGCTAAGGTCTATTAGCCACTGGCTATGTATGGTATGATTACGAAGAATACGGTTATGTTTGGATGGGCAATATAAATACACCTAATGTACTTCGTAACAAGCCGGTTTTCGGCCTTGATGTTGGTCATGGCTCATTAAAGGTCATGCAAACGGACGGGCCGTCCAACGACACGCATGGCGCCCGCCCGCCACGGATTATCGGTTACGGCGTATGCGAATTTGATTCCAAGGCGCTCGACAACGGTGTCATAGTATACCCTGAGATCATCGCGGAAGCGCTCCATGGGTTGTTCAAAAGCAAACTGATCGGCGACGTCACAACGCGGCGCGTCGCGTTGGCAATCCCGACGTACCGTTCTTTTTCCCGCTCCATGCAATTGCCCAAGCTTTCCACGAAGGACCTTTACGAAGCCGTACGGCTGGAGGTTGAGCAATACATCCCGGTGCCGCTCGAGCGCCTGTACTTGGACTATGCAATTACCAGCGCAGGCAAAGACGCTAACGAGCTCCTGGCAATCGCCGTGCCAAAAGAGATCGTTGATTCATATCTTGTCCTGGCGCGTATGGTCGGCCTGGAAGTCATGCTGGTCGAGACGACGATGGCCGCTGGCAGCCGCTTATTCGCGCATGACAAATTCAATGACATTACCAGCGTTATCATCGACTTCGGCTCGTTGACGGCCGACATCAGCATCTTCAACCAAAACATGCTAGTGACTGGCACAGTGCCGGCCGGCGGGCTTGTGTTTACGAACAATATCAAAGACGGGCTGGGCGTCACGTTCGCCGAAGCCGGCATTATCAAGACACGGTACGGGCTGGGCGTCAGCAAACGGCAGTCTGATATCATGGCCGCGCTCGACCCAACCTTGCGGCAACTGACCAAAGAGATCCAACGCATGATCCGCTACCACGAAAAGCACTACGGCACTGACAAGCCGATCGGCCAAGTAATCATGCTCGGTGGTGGCGCCAATATGCCTGGGTTAAGCGAATACCTGACAAGTTCTTTGCGCGTGCCCGTCCGGGTCCACGACCCTTGGCAATACCTCGACTACCAAGGCCTGCAGGTGCCAAACCGCGCCGACAAGCTCATGTACGCTACCGTCGCCGGGCTCAGTTTGGTGAATCCAAGGGAGATTTTTGTATGAAACCTTGCCTTCTGAGGTATTCCGTACCAAAAGCTGCATTCCTGGAGGGGTCATGATCAATCTGCTACCCCCGGAATTGAAAAATACCTATCGGTATGCGCACCGCAACGTGGCGCTCGTAAGGTGGGTCGTCGCTTTCGGCGTCGGGCTGGTGCTGTTCGCCGGGTTCAGCACGGCCGGCTTGATATACCTCAAGCAAGTCGACCAAGGCTACGGCAAGACCATCGCATCAAAACAAGCGTCACTGAAGCAGCAGGACCAAGCCGGCGTGGAGAAACAAATCGGCGATATCTCCGGCAGCCTGAAATTAGCCGTGCAAGTCTTGTCAAAGGAAGTACTCTTCTCCAAACTGCTCGCCCAGCTTGCTACCGTAACGCCCAGCAATACCGTTTTGACAGACCTGAACATTACCCAGGACGAGACAGCAATCAATATTACCGCAAAAACAGCGAATTATACGGCAGCAACCCAGTTGCAAGCCAATATCACCGACCCGAACAACAAAATCTTCAGCCAAGCCGACACCGTATCGATCGCATGCGGCCAGAATGACCCTACCTACCCGTGCGAAGCGACCATACGGGCGCTCTTCTCTGCTGACAATCCGTTCCTGTTCATTAACCAGGGAGCGGCAAAATGAGCAGCAAGCGCCTGTACTTCGCCTTGCTCGGCATCATCGGCTTGTCGATCATCGGGCTTATTGGCGGGACGTACGGCGTGAACAACGTGCTCCAGTCGCAGGGCAAGCAGCTGTCCGACGATCGCCTGCAGATACAAGTCCTGGATAACCAACAGGTTTCGCTCGACAAGGCAAAACGAGACATCAACGCTTACCAGGACCTCGCGAATATCTCCAGGAGCATTGTCCCGCAGGACAAAGACCAGGTCCAAACTGTCCGCCAGATCGTCAATATTGCCAATTCCAGTGGGGTCGCCTTGTCATCCATATCGTTCCCGTCTTCGGCGCTGGGCGTCAAAGGGGGCTCGCTAAACTTATCTCAACTCACTGCTGTCAAGGGCATAGCCGGGCTGTATGACTTGCAAATCGTCGTCAAAGTCGACAGCCAGCACCCAGTACCCTATGGCAGTTTCACCAAGTTCCTGTCCGGGCTCGAGCAGAACCGTCGGACCGCGCTCGTCAGTGATATATCGATTACCCCCGATAACTCAGACCGCAACCGTGTAGCATTCACATTAACGTTGGACGAATATATAAAACCATGAAACTCGATAGCCAAAACTTGCTCGCATACGCGAACCGCGCCCTAAAAATATTTGGCCGTTACGCAGCCCTGTGGTTCGCGCTCTTGCTCGTGGTCACTTTCGGATTCGTAGCATTCCAGATCAATAACGCCCGCGACGCACAGCCAAGCGATGATGCGGTTGCCAGTCAATCGAAAGGCGTTGCCACGCCGCATATCGACCCATCCGTCGTGGACCAAATCCAACGCCTGCAAGACCACAGCGTCGGCGTGCGGACCTTATTCCAGCAGGCACGCGACAATCCGTTCAGCGAATAGCATCAAAGCTGTGGCTGGCCGGCTGGTGGCTGGGAACCTCCAGGCGGCGTTGGTGCCGACCCGGGCTGGTTGAACGATTGCACCGCGGCAAGCGGGCGGTTGAAGGCGCGCATTTCTTCGGGTTGGGTTTCAATGTAGGCTTCGTGGGCGGCAATGATTTTCCGGGCGTAGTCGTGCGGGTTCGGGCAGAAGCTGAATACAAACTTGGCATGCTCGCCAGCCGACTCCACAATCAGATTGCCGTAATCGAATAATGTTTGCAGGATGCCGTCTTGGTCGACAGTCACATCTTCTAGGTTCGCCAACGACAGCTGGCTGGATGCCTTGTTGAACAGGCCGGTTTGCGTAAGCTGCGTGACACTGTCGCTTGTCACCACCCAGCGGTTGGCCCGGTAAATGAACACCGAAATGTACGTCACGAGCAGCGTGATAATAATCGACAAACCGCAGGCCAGCACCACGCCGAGCTTCTGCTGGCCCGTAAGGAATGACGCGTAGTACGGCGTTAGGATAGCGATAGCGATAAAAACACCGGAAATAACCGCCGTCACGCCATAGACGCCGACGAGCCCGATAGGATGCCGTTCAATCTCGCAGACCACTTGTTCGCCTGGTTGCATGACCTCCAGCGGGTTATTGGTGCGTTGCTGGGGTTGTGGGCTTGCCGGCGGTTGGTTTGGATCCATGTCCAAATTATACCAGAGTGGCTTGGTTGTCATCGGTTTTTGGCATTTGCTTGCCCAGGTGCATGTACGCCTTGCTGGTCGTTTTGCGTCCGCGCGGCGTTCGCTCCAGCATGCCGACTTGCATGAGGTACGGCTCTATGAAATCTTCGATCGTTGTCCGCTCCTCGGCGGTCAGTGCCGCCAGCGTCTCCACGCCAACGGGCCCACCGTTGTACGAATCAATAATCGCGCTAAGGATAAGCCGATCGGCGGGGTCCAAACCAAGCTCATCAATCTCCAGCAGCTGCAATGCCTTGGTAGCGGTGACCTTGTCGATGATGCCGTCGCCATTCACATCGGAGTAATCGCGTACCCGCTTCAGTAGCCGGTTCGCAATGCGCGGCGTCAATCTTGAGCGCGCTGCCAGTTCGGCTGCCGCTTCCAGGTCTATCCGAGCATCAAGAATGCCTGCGGTACGCTGGATAATCTTGCCGATTTGCGCTGGCGTATAAAATTCTAGGCGGTGAATGTGCCCAAACCGATCACGCAGCGGCGCTGCTAGCGCGCCCGTCCGGGTCGTCGCGCCGATCAACGTAAATTTCGGCAGGTCCAAGCGCAACGAACGGGCAGATGGTCCCTTGCCAAGCATGATGTCCAATTTGTAATCTTCCATGGCGGAGTACAACACCTCCTCCACTACGCGGTGCAAACGGTGAATCTCGTCGATGAACAGTATATCGCCATCTTGCAAGTTGGTCAGCAAGCTCGCCAGGTCCCCCGCCCGCTCGATCGCCGGGCCGGACGTAATGCGGATTTGCGCGCCCATTTCATTGGCAATGACGTTAGCCAGGGTCGTTTTTCCCAGCCCCGGCGGCCCGTACAGCAATATATGATCGATGGGCTCGCCGCGTTTTTTCGCGGCGGTGATCGCCAATTGCAAATTCTGTTTGATCCGGTCCTGGCCGATGTAATTAGCAAAATCCCGCGGCCGGAGCGTATTCTCAAGCTCGGCTTCTTGCTGGTCGTCGGCACCGGCGCCCGTATTGACGATACGATCAATCATGTTTCTTTATTCTACGCCAAGAGCAGTGCTTGCGTCATCTTTGCTGTAATGCCAAAGGGATCAATGACACAGCTCACTGATAGCACGGTCCACGCTGCATACACTTAGCCCACATGCGGGGACGGCGCCTGCGGACAACGGTCATATTAGTACCGTGCCCTGCCAGTCGGACGCGCGCAGCAATTAACATAACGGTTTTATTAAGGAGGAACGGGCAATGCACGCATCACGAGCACGATTCGAAGCCGACCTGGGCGGCCCACAGCCAGCAAATGTTATTAGATCCTACGATGTTGATCCAGGTGAACCAAGCCGGCAAATATTCGTGGGCATCACGATTGAACGCCCAGGCGGGTCTTTGCAAATTACCGATGAAGTCTGGGATTATATGCTCAACCAAGCAGAGATAAACCAGTACATGCAATCGCGCGAAGATTCAATATGACTACGAGCGCAGTATCGTGCCCGCTTGCTTGTAGGCATGATCCACTATCTGCGCTTTAATGCTAATTTGATGCGTTCTTCGGTAGGCAAGTTTGGGTCAACGTGCTGCATTGCCGCCGCAGCATCCTGCGGCGAGTAGCCCAGTGAAATCAGCGCCTCGGCAGCTTCGTCCTGCGTGTTCACGCCGGGACGAGTGACGATGCCTTCAGCGCCTTCACCGGCTGCCACGCCGACTTTGTCGCGCAATTCCACGACGATCTGTTCCGCCGCGCGTTTGCCGACGCCTTTGGCGCCTTGCAATAATTTCACATCCCCGGAAGCGATTGCTGTACGTACCGTTTGCGCGTTGCCAATGTCAAGCACGGCCAGCGCGACTTTCGGCCCGACATTTTTGACGTCGAGCAATTGCTCAAATAAACGCTGCGTCTCGTGCTGTATGAACCCAAACAAGTCGTGCGCCTGCTCGCGGATGTGCTCGTGCACGTATAGTTTTGCCTGTTCGCCCGCGCTTAGCCGGCCAAAATCTTCCGCCGTCACATGCAAGCCGTAGCCCACGCCGCGCACGTCCAGAATAACTTGGTCCAGCAGCTTTTCTACGATGACACCCGAAAGCATGGCAATCATAACGCCTCCACCACGCCCTCGCCCATACGCGTCGGACCGTCCATCGTGAAATAATGCACGCTGGCGTGTGGCACACGAATATCAATCGATTTTTCTAACGGCATGTTACCAAGCAGCGAGCGTATCGCTTTCGTCGTCCCACCGTGGGTGACTAGCAAGACCGTCGCCCGAGGATGTACTCCGAAAAGTTTATTTAAAAATATGCCTGCGCGACGCTCGACATCCCGCCAAGACTCACCTTCTGGTATAGCGATATGGACATGTTCGCCCTCGTAATCGGCGTATGGCACTTCCTGGTAGTGCCACCCTTCATAGGTGCCTTGGTTCCGCTCCCTCAGCTCTTGCGCTTGCACCAGCGGCGCATTTTGATGGTACTCCGCGATGATGAGCGCGGTATCGAACGCACGCTGCAGGTTCGAGCTATATATGGCATCAATTGGCTCGTCGCGCAGCAGTTTTGCTGCTGCCTGCGCTTGGTCCATGCCTTCGCTGGTTAAACGGCCATGTGTTCGGCTCTCGACGATACGGTTAACGTTCCCATACGTTTCGCCGTGACGTACAACGATTACTCTCATAGTTTTGATTATCTCATAGTTTGGGCGTGCGTCAGCGCCGCGGCCAACGCGTCGGCGCAGTCGTCCGGCTTAGGGGTTTCTTGCAGCCGTAATACGACGCGCACCATTTCCTGGACCTGCTTTTTCTCCGCTCGGCCGTAGCCGGTGAGCGCCATCTTGATCTGAAGCGGCGTGTATTCGTAGATATCCAGCCTCGCTTGGCGACCGCAGAGTAGCACCACGCCCCGCGCTTGGGCGACCGTAATCGCCGTCGTGACGTTGCGCGCGAAGAATAATTTTTCGACAGACATGGTTTCGGGCTTGGACTGCGCAATAATGTCCGTCAACTCATCGTAAATGGTTTCCAGGCGTATAGCGTCGTCCTCCTTGACCGGCGTGCGGATAACACCGGCATCGACCAGTTGCGCATTGCTACCGCTGGTTTCGATGACCCCGAAGCCAAGTATGCCGGTACCTGGATCGACTCCCAAAATCCTCATGCTCCTAGTATAGAATAAGTAATAGAGCCTATGAAATCATACGACTTTGTAAACCGCCGCGAGTATTTCCAAACGCTAGCAACGCTCGCGTCAGAAGCTAAGCCCGGCGAAGCCGTCGCCGTCGCGGCCATGGATATCGACCCAGAAGAACCGGCCATCGGCAGGCTGCTCGGTGCGCTACGCGGTGCGGCCGAACGCGGCGCGGCGGTCCTGCTCCTAGTCGACGCATTCAACTTCCTTGTGGACAGCCATAATGTTCCCGGGCCGCTCTTCTACCAATTGTCACTAGAAAACTTTCGCGGCAAATACGGGCGCACCATGCATGCGCTGCAATCTATCAACGAAGCGGGCGGCACGTGCTTCATCACGAACGTGCCGCGCCGCCGCTTCACCGTCCCGCAAGTTGGCAGGTCGCACATAAAGGGAGCGGTGATTGGCGACCGTGTGTTTATCGGCGGATGCAACCTGATCCGTCCCAAGCACGTAGATATAATGGTCTCGTTCGAGGACAAAAAAGCGGCACAGACGCTGCATACATGGTTCACCAAAATGGCTAGCGCGCCGCGAGTACGTGAGGCATTCGGGGACGTCGACACCGCCACGGACATTGATGCCAAAAACCACTTGCTCTTGGACGCCGGCGTGCCCGGCCAATCATTGATCTACGACACGGCGCTGCAGTTGATCGATGAGGCGGAGAAGCAGCTGTACATTACGTGCCAATATTTCCCGGGCGGGCAGACCGCCCAGCACCTGGCAGCAGCACAGGAGCGCGGCGTGCAGGTCAGCATCGTGTACGGTCACCCGCGGCGCCAAGGTACGCTGTCGGCGCTGCACCACATTCACCAGCTGGCGGAGCGGACTCGCGGTTTGCCGACAGGTTTTTTTGCGGGCAGGCTTGACCGGCAGGCGCCGAAGCTGCATGCCAAAATCTTAGCAAGCGAAAAAGCCGCCATGGTCGGTAGCCATAATTACGTTATCCAAGGGGTGAAGTTCGGCACCGCGGAACTTGCACTGCATGCCGAAGACCCCGAGTTCGCCACGGGCGTGCGCCGCTACATGGAACAGCAATTACACCACCTAAGCAAGTAAATCTTCGGGAATATCGAAATTGACGTGCGTGTTCGTGACGCCGTCGACCTCGTCGAGCGCATCCATCAAACGCATGATTTTCTCGGCCGTCGCTTTGTCGGTGACTTCAACGGTCGTGTTCGGCACGTAAGTCAGCTCGGCTTCAAGAATTTCAACACCTTGCCCGCGTAGATTGTCGCGTACTTTCGCCAAATCTGACACTTGCGTATAAATGACCGACTCACCTCCGCCTTCGGCGGATTCTTCCTGCACGTCATCCGCGCCGGCATCAAGCGCCTGCAGCATCAAGTCGTCACCGGAACCCTTGGCCCTAATCATGCCTTTGTGGTCAAACTGGAACGCCACCGCGCCCTTCTCTGCCAAGTTGCCACCATGCTTGGAAAATGCCAGCCGCACTTCTGGGTACGTGCGGTTCACGTTGTCAGTTGCGCATTCAACCAATATTGCCACCCCGCCGGGACCATATCCCTCGTACAATACTTCCTGCAGCTGTGCGGCATTCTTGTCTTTCACGCGGTCGATGGCGCGCTGGATGTTCGCCATCGGCATATTGGACGTCTTGGCTTTGTCGATGGCCAAACGCAACGCAAAATTCATATCCGGGTCGGCGCCGCTTCTGGCCGCGATCGCGATGTTATTGCCAAGTTTGGTAAACAACGCGCCGCGCGCGGCGTCCTTGACACCCTTTTGCCGCTTGATGGTAGACCACTTGCTATGCCCTGACAAAACAAAAACTCCTAATCCAGGCTCATTATAGCAGATGACCAGCGCTGTAGTGCCACGCTTAGCTCGCTTGATTCATAGCGAACCACGTTAGATGCACGAGAGCTTCAGCATCCCTGCGATTCTGCCAGGATTCGATCTCATCTGCCGGCCAGCTTGGATTATATTCACTCGGTAACGCATGCTCTTTATCTAAAAGAAAGACAAACATTTCGTCACGCAGGCGGCGACGTATCCCGGCGTTTCGTTCGGAAGTATAGTACTCGTTTGGCGGGCAGCATTCAGCCAACAAACCCTCAATATATGCATCCATAGCCATGTTGCGTTGGTGGTCAGCTTCTGAAACATCTGGCCGTTCAAACCCGCTCATATGTTACCTCCGGCGTTACTTCGATTCGGCTTATCATACGACATGGCAGCAGGACGGTCAAGCGCGCATACATGGCAATTTGCTATGATGCCTGTATGCATAAGCGCAAGCTCCGGCGTGTCGCAATCGGCTTTGTCCTGGCGCTCATAGTTGCCGGTTGGTCGCTTTGGCAAGATTACCAAGCGCAGCAATCGGCCCCACGGCCGACGCAGGAACAAATTCAATCGGGTCACCTAGCTTCAACGTCCTTGGCTAAGCTGGCGGTCAAAGGACGGGCGCCAAAAACTGGCTACAGCCGCGACCAGTTTAGCAGTGGTTGGGCAAATACCGGCGGATGCGATATGCGCGAGCGCATACTTGCACGTGATATGACCAGCGTTGTGTTCCGCTCTCCAACTGACTGCACCGTGATGAACGGCACGCTTGATGACCCCTATACCGGCAAGACAATCCCGTTCATGCGCGGGCCAAGCACGAGCAGCCTCGTGCAAATCGACCACGTTGTCGCGCTTGGCGATGCCTGGCAAAAGGGCGCGCAACAATTGCCTAAAACAACGCGTGAGCAACTATACAACGATCCGCTGGAGCTATTAGCGGTCGACGGCGACGCCAACCAACAAAAAAGCGACGGCGATGCAGCCACGTGGCTGCCAAGCAACAAAGCCTATCGCTGCCGGTACGTCGCGCGCCAAATCGCGGTGAAATTAAAATACTACTTGTGGGTCACCCAAGCCGAGCACGACGCCATGGCCCGCGTGCTCGCAACATGCCCGACGCAAGAGTTGCCAACCACCTAGTAACATTTAGCCCGCAGTTAGTGCCGCGGCAGGCTCAGAAGCTTCGTATATAGTCGGGCGCAAACGGTGGTAATCAATAGTCGCTGCTATGATGGCGCGCCGGTCAATCAAAGTGCCATTCGGCGTTTCCCCGAAAACCATACTGAAGTGCGTGGCCAGTACGTTGAGCCTTCCTAACCTGACAAGCTGTTCAGTATCCCACTGCTCGAGCGGCACAGTATGGTCTGGCAGCGCAACAAAATTGCCAGCAGCCGCCGTTTCGATCTGGAGCGGTATTCCGTATCGGTTATATATATTCATTATGTTTTGCCTGCAATTACGAATACTGGATTATACAATTCATTAGCTTGTATGTAAATAATGCATAATATCGGTTATCATGCGCGCAAACCGCAATCATATCCACCCGTCTTGGCTGATAGGGCTTTTTGCGACCGCGTGCATCATAGGAATTGCATGCTCGCCGGTGCTACTAACACAATTGCCGGTACCGCTGCTTTTGATTAGCTTGTCCTTCGCGGTTATTGGGTTGGCAACGCGTTCACGGTTAGCAATGTCCCTGGTCGTTATCGCTGGCCTGTCAATAGGATTATGGCGCGGGTCGGCGGAGCAGGCGGCGCTGGCACAATACCACTCACTGCTAGGCAAAAGCATCACGTTGCAAGGCATCGTCAGTGACGACACATCATTCGGACCACACGGCGACCAGCGCGTCATGCTTAAGGATATACATGCCGCGAGCCGCGCATTGCCCGGACAAATATGGATCAGCAGCACGTCAGCCGCAAGTATCAAACGTAGCGACAGCGTGACAGTCCAAGGAAAACTTGGCTCTGGCTTTGGTGGCATCGCCGCCAGCATGTTCAATGCGTCGGTCACGCAAATTATACATCCAGAGCCCGGCGATGTCGGCTTGCGTGTACGCGACTGGTTCGCGGACGGCATTCGCGCCGCGATTCCTGAGCCAGAAGCCAGCCTCGCATCGGGTTACCTCGTGGGCCAGCGCAGCACGCTGCCCGAGGACCTCGACACCCAGCTCAGAACCGTCGGCCTGACGCACGCGGTCGTCGCAAGTGGTTACAATTTGACCATCCTCGTCAGTTTTGCGCGGCAACTGCTCGCTGGCGTTTCGAAATATTTAGCAACCCTCGCCGGCGCGGGCATGATTTTCGGCTTCATGATGATCAGCGGGCTCAGCCCATCGATGGCGCGCGCGGGACTCGTGACTAGCCTGAGTTTGGGAGCTTGGTACTACGGCCGCAGAACCCACCCGTTCGTGCTATTGCCGTTTGCCGCTGCAGTGACCGCGCTTATAAATCCTGCGTACGTGTGGGGCGACATCGGTTGGTATTTGTCCTTCACTTCGTTTGCCGGCGTGATTATTATTGCTCCCCTCGTGCAACACTATTTGTGGGGCACGAAGCGCGTGGGACTCATCCGCCAGACACTCCTTGATACCATGTCCGCCCAACTTGCGACATTGCCCATAATGATCTTCGCATTCGGGCACTACTCGCCGTACGCGTTGATCGCCAATTTGCTCGTGCTGCCGCTCATCCCAATAACGATGGTATTGACGTTCGGTGCTGGTGTCGCCGGGCTGGCCGTGCCAGTCGCGGCGCATCTATTTGGTTTGCCCGCAACGCTCATCTTGCACTACATGACAACGGTGGTCGCACGCATCGCAGCGTTGCCGGGCGCGCAGGGAGAATTGTCTATCAATATTGCTGTTTTGTTCGCGGGCTATGCCACCATTGCCGCGATTGCGGTATTGCTGTGGCGGGCAACACGCTATGACTTTCATGGCGATAACTCGGACGAGCTGCCGAACCTTACAGCAACATGAATAATTGCCCTGATTGTTTGACAATGTTGTAGCGCTGCTGGCACAATGCATGCAACGTAAGCAAGTTGGAGGGAGTCATGAGACGGGCTGCTAAGGTTTTTGTTGTATGCTTGTTATCTGTTTGGTTTGCGGCGCAAGCTTCTGCTGCAGCAGCGACCCCGACTACTATCACGGTCGGCCCGACACCGCCGCCCACGTCCGCGCCCGGTCTCATCATAACGTCAATCGCGGGCAGCTCCCTGCCTGACTTCATCGAGCTATACAACCAAAACGACGGCCCATACGACCTGAGCGGCTGGTCTGTCATCTTTACCGTGCATGATGTTGGCGTGGGCGGCTGCGCCGATGTATCCAGTTCGGTTGTGTTACCGCAAGAGTGGCTGCTTTCCAGGCACTACTTGACACTTGAACGTACCAGCGCGCCGAATCCCGCAAGTACTACTATCCCATTCACGATCGACACTTCGTTTTTAGCGGGCTGTGTAAGCCCGCAACTTGCATCTATTAGCATTATTGGCGGCTCTGGCACAACTGAGCAGTCAGTAGTAATCCCCTTGGATAAATGGTCGTCAATTACAACCACGGTCGCGCAACATAAGCAACGTGGCAACTCGCCGGGATCAACCCGCGCTATAAGCGGCGATTTCAATACCGACTACAAAATAGTAACGGGCACCGTCGCGCTTAATAGCGATCCGCTGTACACGCCGCCAACCGATACGGCCGGGCTGCAAATCTTGGAAATTTTGCCCAACGCCCGCGACTGCTCGCCGCTCGACACGGACCCGACTTGTGGCGACTATATAAAGTTCTTCAATCCAACCGACCAAGCTATCAATCTCGCCCTCTACCGCGTGCGCATTGGTGCCAAAGGCCAAAGCGAGAGCGTGACCAACACGTTCACCTGGGGACAAATGTTGGATCCAAGCCACGACGAACTATTGCTGCCACCGGGGCAATATTTCATGCTCACTACCAGAAGCGACGGACAGCCGATCAGCATTACCGACACCGGAAATTATGTATGGCTGGAAGACGCTTACGGCACGACTATTTACGAACCGCTTGTCGGATATCCCGATGCGAGCTCGACTACCAAAACCGGGTATGCGTGGGGCTACGATGGCGCGTCATGGCAGTGGACTAGTGCGCCGCAACCAAACGCGCCAAACTATTTCCCGCCACCGCCCGTCGTGCAACCACTTACATCGTCCGGCAGTGTTTCCGTTTCCGTCCTGAAACCATGCGCCGTAGGACAATACCGGAACCCTGACACGAACCGGTGCAGATCAGTCATCACTGCCACGACGGCATTAACACCATGCAACCCCGGCCAGGAACGTAATCCCGATACGAACCGTTGCCGGTCGATCGTTACGGCGAGCACGGCGCTCGCGCCGTGCCAACCCGGCTGGGAACGCAACCCGGACACCAACCGGTGCCGCAAATCCACTGGCACCGTCGCGGGCGCCGCCACAACGGCCGTCAAAGACGTCACCGCTCCGATGAGCGACAGCCCGATGGGCTGGTACGTGGCAACGATCGCGGTCGCTGCCGCACTGGCGTACGCCGCATATGAGTGGCGGCAAGAAGTATCGCTCGCCTTCGCCAAGTCCAAAGCAAAAGCTATCCAGCTGCTGCCGGAACGCTTCGTTCGCCGGCGCAAATAATTACGCGCCTGGCTGGAGCGCGGTCACTGTGAAGCCGGGGCACGCACTTTCCTTGAAGGACGCCTCCAGGGCAGCAGTTACGCCCGGCAGGTACAGCTTGAGCGTGCCCGATCCGGCAGCCGTGCAAGCGGTCGTGCTAGGGTCGAAATTACCAGCATCAGGCAAGCCCAACACAACGTGCCCCTTGCCGCCGTGCGCGGTGATCGTCACGGCAACTGGCGCGTACAATGGATTACTTTCCGCGCCAACCGTTACATCCGCGGCGTCGCTCATGTACGCTGCTGGGTAACCAGATAGCATGCAGTCATAGCTGCCATCGTTTGTAATAACCGCATGCCAATATATCGTGCCTGCCGTCCCGTTGGACGACCCCTTGCTGAGCATGAGCCCACTGCAAGCTGCTGCCATTGAAACGGATGGTGTATTGTTGTTTGATGAGTTTTTCGAGGTGTTAGTATTCGGGTTTTGCGTGTTTGCTTTTTGCAACTGGTATTGCCACACGAAATAGCCCAAAGCTGCAGCTAACAGTACAATAACTATCCCGAGCAGCGCCAAAACCACTACGTTACCTTTGCTATTTGTACGCATAGACCCTCCTCTGACGCGCAGTATAGAACGAAGCAGCCTCCGCTGCTAGTAGAATGCATGCATGTCGGTTAGTGTTTGGATGAGCGGTGGTCCTTCATCAAGGTATCGTAACCCTTGTGAATCCTATCATCAGGGTGAATGCCCAAAGATAGCAACAGCGACCACAGCTCACCTTGCACAGCATCGGCGTCCGCATCGTCAGCCGCCAGCCGCTCAACCTCAACGAACACGCCCAATTCGTCGATGTCATCCAAGCATAGTTCCAGGTTTTGGTAGTGTGCTATCCTGCGGCGTTTGTGCATCGTTACGCTTTCGTTGTAGTGCAAGCGCTCCAAGATTTTGGCCATTTGCCGCCCGTCATCAACTACGGTTTCATATTCGAAATTGTCACGCGAACGATGCGAAGCCTTGTGCTTCATAGTCAAGATCGCCTTGCCGCCCTGCTGGCGGATCCGGAAAATATTCCATTCCGGGTCGTCCCATGGCAAGGATGATTCGTATGTCATGTCGTGTTGGTCTATGACTTCGCCGAAAACAATGCCTCGCGCTTCAGCCGCAGCCAAGAACGCATCTATGTCGCGCAGCCGCGCCTTCACTTCTATCTCGCGCATATAACTATGATAGCAGGCTCTGGCACGTGCGGCCGAACCGGGATGTATACAACTATTGGATGTGTTATATAACCGGTCAAGCAGTAGGTCCCAACACGTACGTATGATGGCTGCATGCAAGGCGGAGTATATATTGGACCCAAAGGATTAGACAACGGCGGCTGGTCGATCGCGTTCCAGCAAGATGACCAGCTACTCCGTCGCATGCAGCGGCAAATCGACGTCCACTTCAAGGGTATACAGGATTATGGCACACTGAAATCGATACTCCGCCAAGTTTCGCTCAAAGGCGACCCTGCAGTGCAGATTTATAAGGATGCGACTATCCGGATCCGGAAACGTATGATCGACGATTTGTGGCCGACTGCATTGTATGTGCTGCGCTCGCAAATCGCCCAGCATACGCGCATGTTCTGGCACCTGCAGCAGTACGGCCAAAACTTTTTTGATTTTTCCGGCATTATGCAGTACATCCAAGAGGGCAACGCCTTCACTATCGCGCCACCCATCATCGAAACATACACCGAACCGTCAACAGGACGCGCGGTATCGGCCATTATCGACGGCCTACATCGGATATATGCTGCCCGGCAGATAGGATTTGATGAGCTGTGGGTGATTGAAATCAGCGATTTGCCCCAGGTATTGCCGCCAATCGCGCTCCCGGTTGGTTGGGATGAGTTGGCAGCCTACGATGCCGTGCCTCCCGCCAAGCAAAAGCGGCGTTACCGGTACAACCGCGCTATTGACTACCCTGATTTGACCACCGTCACACCCGAGCCGGTCACGCCTGAAAACTACCAATATTTCTTGTACCGCGATCTTTCCGTCATTGGCTCCGGAGGGATCAGGCAGCCATGACCCGGGATCACGCCATGCCGACATCGCCTTACGAGGTGGCACTATTCCGCTATGCAGATCCAGCTTCTACGAGTACCAGCCATGGCCACGACCACATGCAGCAAGCACTCTCGTTTGCCAAGCAGCTATGCAAGTTTTACAGCGCGGACATCGACATTGTAACCGCATCGGTAGTCCTGCATGACTTAGGGCGTAACAACACAGCGCTGCACGGGCCGGCCAGCGCCGAAGCGTCGGCCGATGCCGCAAAACCTATTTTGGCTGCTATAGGCTTCCCGGCAGCAAAGGCCGCCGAGGTACTACGCTGCATTACCGAACACGACCAGCCGGCATTGCGGCCTACAACATTGGAAGGACGCATCTTGAAAGAATCCGACTTTCTTGGCGGGTTCGGTGCCGAGGGCATTGTGAGAGCGGCATTGTGGACCGGCGAAAGTGGCGGCTCGGCGTTAGATTTCTTGGATCGTATCGGCAGGAAGATGGCTGAGCGATTGCATTCTTTGGAATTCCCGGAAAGCCAAGCCTATGCCATGGAGCAATACGCATTCGTGCGCCTCTTTATCGACCGGCTGCAAAATACTAAACGGGTACTGGCACGCCAATCGTCCCGATATATCGCTTTTGAAGGTATCAGTGGGTCGGGGAAAAGCTCACAGGCCGCATTGTTTGCGGCGGCTTTCCGTGGTAGCGGCGCCCGCGTGTTGGAGATTAGGGAACCGAGCACGAACTTCGCGAATAATATGCTGGCGACCAACGCGTCGATTAACGACCATACGTCACAATTCCTCCTGTATCTGCTCGACCGTTATACATATATTGCACCGAAAATATGCCGCGCCTTGGGCAAAGGCACGGCCGTGGTGTCAGACCGTAGTTTCTTCAGCACTGCCGTATACCAATCAGGGCGTGGTTGGTTGTCGCCGGAGAATATCGTTTACATGCATGGCATCGTGCCACAACCAACACACGTCGTCGTCCTGGACATTAACCCGCAAGAGGCTTACCGGCGCATTGTGCGCCGAGCAACCGAATCTGGCGCGCTGCTTGGCAAACATGAAACGCCCGCAAAGCTCAGCAAACACCGAAAGCATTTTTTGCGCCTGGCAGAAATAATGCCGAACGCGCACATTGTTCGTGCAGGTAACCGATCTGCCGATGAAATCCACCATCAGGTACTATCAATCGTGGGGCTTTAGGCAACACTCGCTGCGCTGGTCCCGGCAATGGGCTTGCGGTATTCAAAACCCTGCCCTTTCCGTGTTTCGATGACGTCCTGGGACGCGCCATACGCAAGTTTCTGGCGCAACCGGTAGACCAACTGGCCGATCGCCCAATCGGAGTATTTGTCTTCCCATTCTTCTTCCCCCCAAACAATCCGGGCGATGTCCTCGCGCGGGATTGTCTGCCCTTCATGTTCCTGCAAATACGCCAGCACGCGATGCTCTGATGGCGAAAACGCCGACTGCCGTGGCGGGTGCTGGCGCAGGACGAGCGGGTTCATGAGCGGATGGAACAAATTGCCAGTATCGTCAATATAGCCGAACTCTTCCAGCATAGTTTTCTCGGCAAAGCCAAGCCCGTGCTTCAAAAGCGCGTCCATGTGCGGCGGCGGAATATCGCGGGCAACATTGCTGAGACGCTCCAGGACGGTCGGCTCGCGCAACAACATTTGCCGCGCAAATGGCTTGCCCGGGAATTGGCGCTTTAGCAAATACAGCGTGCGAAGCATGCCAACATGGCCGTAACTCCAACGATATATATCTTGCTTTTGTTCTTCATTAGGGCGAAAACCGAACCGTTCGGAGAGCTCGCTTATGACATGAAGCGCATCATCGTATGGCACGCGTTTCAAAATAACCAACGAGTGCGTCACCGGGCGTTCCATGTCCAGCAGCGCCTGGTAAATATCGCCCATATACGCGCTTACGAAGCTTACAAAGGCGTAGCCGCGCCTGACACGAAGTTGCTCGATGGATTTTATGAACCAGGAAACGTCTTCGTGCAGCCGTAGGTTTACGAGGCACATCGTTGGCTGGCTGTCACGCTCCAACGCCGCCACGAAATCCTTCAACTCGTCGGACGAAATCGTGTTCAACACTTTAAGCTTGTGTGACAGCTTCCGCGCCTCCATCCGCTTCACTACATTCGTGAACAAATAGTCTTTGCCATTGCCGTACATGCACGAAGCGGCGCAAGTCTCTTGGTGCAATAAACGGTCTTCTATGAACATGATCGCGCGCTCGTCACGGCCTAGGTACAAGCCCGGCGAGAATACAGTATCGAGGTATCGTGACATCCAGGCATTGTATCACATAGATTTGCGTGTAACTTAACAACGTTGTGGTTGTTATATTGCAAGGTCATTGCTTGGGAAATAGGATACAATTACTTTATGGCACAAGGGAAAGTTTCACTCATCGCAAGCACCGTTGTTTTCATGGTATTAGTTTTTGCCAATTTTATGCCATCGGATTTAATACCGCGCTTCGACACAACGTTTAATTATAATGTCCCGGATAATAACCCGATGCCCGGATTGTGTGCTGGCGTCGACCTGCCGTTGTATCAAACTGATGCCATGTGGTCACAATGCAGCATGTCACCCTGGCCCGCAAAAGGCTTTCCGCTACGGCTCAATTCGCCTGATGACAACTCGGTCATCTTGCCTCTCGCCGCGCTGGACGTAGCAATTGATGCGGCTGCTTCGATGCTAATCGTTATTGCCTGGAAGCGTGCTGTATCGTTTGCATCCGCGAGGCGCGCCAAACAGTAAGTTTGGAGCTATCGTAAACCAGTTACTACCGAGTTATTGATAGGCGCAAGACAGCCAGGAGTACCTCGATGTTACGATGCCAGCCTCGATTGTCTATCTGCAAATGCCGGACACTAACGGAAGGGTCAAACACGCGGGCAAGGTTTCGCCGTTTTAGCTTGCGCCCAAGGTCAATTGCTTCGCAGTACCTTAGTGTGGGGTTGTAACCGCCAACTTCCGCGAAGATGCCTAGCTTTATAAAGACAAGCGTTTCCACCAGCCAGCCAACTTCTTTGGCGATTGGCTCTGCGAATGGATTTGGCCAGTCCTTCAAAAGCCCCGCGTGTTTCGTAGCGAGTGTTTTGGCTTTTTGTAGGTCTGTCTTGGACATATTTTCGACATTTACTTGGAAGAAGCTGCTATAGATCCAGCGGCGAAGAGATAGCGGACCGTAGTTGAAGACGCCCCAGCTCCCGTCGTTATTCAATACTTTGCCACCGATCATCCCGCAACCGGGATATTTTACGAATAATTCTTTAACGGTTGGCACTATTGCTACCTGATCGACAAGCACTGTGTCGGCATCAATGAAGACGATAATCGTGTCATCAGCGAATTCACGGTCACGTAATGCTGTAATAATGCGATTGCGGTTTCCGGCCGCTCCTAGGTTCTTGTTATCTTCCACCACGATGACCTGCGGGAACGCCTTCCTGATCTTTTGGGGCGACCCGTCAGAAGGGTGGTCGTCCAGCACAAATATGGCATCAAACTTATGTGGCAGTAGCTGTGGGATCAAAGCCAAGGCTTGTTCGCCATATTGTAGTTTGGAATGGCTGCAATAACCTTCGGTGTATTCTTCATGGGTTCATCATAGCAAAAAGACTCCTTGGCCGGAGCCTTTTCAGGACGCTACGCTTGGCGGCCCATAGCCCGGAGCGCCTTAGCGCTAACCAATGAGACTAAATTACATAACGCTTCTGTATTACCTATTGCCGAATTATAATGGCTATGATGGCTACAAAAAGACATCTGCCAGTTTTACTTGCTGCAGTCTTGCTGAACTACGCCGCGCAAATTCCTTATTACTTTCACCAATATTATTTTCCCCGGCGCATACCGCCCAACTTTGTCGGAGTAGCGCTTTTGTCTGCGACGTTTGTGTGGTTTTTGGCGGGATACGGTATGTTCATTGGGGGTAAAAAGTATGGTAAAGGATTGCTGCTGTCATTTTTGGCAGCTCAGGTACTATTTTACGGGCATGCCATCGTCTTTGGGTTGATTAATGGGAGCGGCGTCGTAGCCCAACTGAAGACACCTAGCCCGTTCCTATTTGTAATTTTTCTTATCGGGTATCTAAACTTCGTTGTTGCAGCCTACTATTTGATCCGGTTATTGAAAGAGAAGAGCAGCACAAATATCGTTTAAGCGGCTCATGCTAGGGCTGCCGGTACGGAGCAAAGTTCAAGAGGGTAGTGCGTCGCCAGGAAAGCCTTTGCCCGGGTGTACACTGTAGGTCAGAACCCCAGCCTTAACAGCGGGGTCGTCATCCATTATTTTCCTGGTTTCTTCTACAGTGCGGTTAAATATTCCAATACCGGCATATTCTTCGCCGTCGGTAATTGGGCAAACAACTGCAAGTGCCCCCTCGTCGTGCAATGACATATTTCGTTTGCCATGCTCCCAAACTATCGGCTTGCCGTTCTGGGCGTCCTCTTGGTATTTTGGACCCTTTTTCAAGATCAGGATGGCATAATCCCGGGCTTTGCTCAAATGTTCGCGCATATTTTCGTCAGGGTTTTCAGCCATACTCCCCATTGTAACAAAAGCGCTAGGCATGAAATCGAGGAAAACCAATCATTGCTAACTGTTTGTATAATATGATTATGATTAAGAAAATCCCCTCCTGGCTCTGGGTAATGTTGACGGGTGTAGCCTGGACAATCGCTTTAATAATCGCGTGGAAATTGAATACGCATGACAGGCTGCATAACGTCATTATTCTTTTTGCCGGTTTTGTTCTAGGTGCGTTTGCGGCTACTGCTGCTCGAAAAGTTTACCAATGAAAACTCCTGGCAACGAAAGAGTTTGGACAGAATGGCATTAAGCCATTGTGGACGCTGCTGCAACCGTGCGGCTGAACGATCCGAAAATTGCTACTATATCTAGGTGATAAACTTTCACGCTAGAAAATATGTTAATGCTAGGGTGCTGGCGCTGGCACTCATTGTCTTTGGCCTAGCCTTAGGCGCGACGGCTGTTATTCTCTTTGTTCATGACAAGCAGTCCGAGGTGCGCCCGCCGGCCGGGGTGACGGCATCACAAGCTGCCCCTTCTACGGTTAAGCCCACGGCTCAGGTGGTTGCCAACTATACTGTTCCGCCGGACAGCCCTAAATATCTTTCCATTCCAGCCATTAATATCACCGGCACCAGGATTATCCGGCTTGGCCTGACAAACTCTCATCAAATTGCTGCCCCGGATAATGTGTACGATACTGGATGGTACGATGCCAGCGCCAAGCCGGGCCAAAACGGTGCCATGTTCATCTATGGGCACGTCTCTAGTTGGACAACCGATGGCGTGTTCTACGATCTCAAGAAGCTGGCAGCCGGCGACAAGATCAAGGTTACCCGTGGGGACAATCGGGTCTTTACATACCAGGTGGTTACAACGAAGATCTACCCGCATGATAGCGTAGACATGCACCGCGTACTTGCTCCCATCAACGCAAAGACACCGGGTTTGAATCTCATGACCTGCACCGGCAAAGTCATCACAGGGACGAGTGATTTTAGTGAGCGGCTGGTGGTGTTTACGAGCCTGGTTTCTAGCTAGGCTTGAGTGTGTTGTTTGTGGCGATAGAGGAGTGTTATGCCCGCACCGGTCGAAATGAGTGCTCCCATGACCATCAGGGACAAGATCAGGTCGGATTTTCCAGGCATGCCATAGCCAGTGTCAGGCGCTGTGACTGGCGACGGAATGAGGGCCAGGCCGACCGGGTCGGTAACGAAGCTGACTGCCGGATTGGAATCGAGCGCGCCGTTATCGGTGATCGTGTACGTCAGCTGCAATGCATGATGGCCGCCGGAGGTAACTTCCGTGATGGCCGCTCCAGGAATCGTCGTGTAGGTATGGGTTACTGTATTGAAGTCCCTGGCCACAACTTGTGACGGCGTCAAATCAGTTACAAATGTCAGCGATACTTGATCGTCGCGTAGTACGGTCGTATAGCAGAGGTTCACCAGGCCGAGTGGGTAAGTATAGCCGGAATCCTGGGCAGCAAGACTAGCTTCCGTAACTCCAGAAGAACAAGTCAGTGTAGTATTGGATGGTAACTGAATAGCAACGGCGGCTGAAGTGACGGGGTTGGCAACTGAAGCGGTAATGACCTGCGGGATATTAGTGTTGATACCAGCGTAGATGTCACCGCCGCTGCCGAAATCGCCGACGACTGCCGTCAGCTGCCCGCCGGTTATATTCGATGCGATCGCTGACCATTGCAGGTTACGTAACGGTCCGCTTGAGGTCACGTCAGTCCAGGTTGCGCCACTGTCGCTTGAGGTCCAGATATCACCGCCACCTTCAACGGCGGCCAGATTTTTGCCGTCAGCCGAGGAGCTGACGGAATACCAGAACTTGAAGCTGGTACCACTATTCGCGGGCAGCGAAGATTCATCGATCCAAGTAGTACCACCATCATTCGAGGTATAAATATCGCCCCCGTTCACGACTGCTACCAGGTTTTCGCCGTTAGCAGAGGAAGCTATCGAATACCAGTCAATGTTACCGAGGCCAGAATTGCCCGGCAGTGTCGAGATGTCAGTCCAGGTATTACCATCGTCCTTAGAGATCCACAGGCTGCCACCATTTACGCCACCGATTATTTTCTGGCCGTCAGCCGACGAAGCGACAGAGGTCCAGTTCTGGTGCGTCGCGCCATTGCCCGGTATCCAGGTGTCATTCACCCAGGTAACCCCATAATCGCTCGATGCCCAGACATCCCCGTTGAAAGGCATTGCCGTCATGTACTTGCCATCTGCCGACATGGCGACGGATTCCCAGTTGCCACCGCTCATCGTAAAGTTCGCGACATCAGTCCAGGTTGCGCCGCCATCGAGGGAGCTCCAGACGCCGTTACCTTGGGATACGGCGATGAGTTTCTGGCCGTCAGCCGACGAAGCGACAGAGGTCCAGTTCAAGCCGCTCGTACTGCTGTTTGCCGGCAGCGCGGATTCATCAGTCCAGCTTGTTCCGCCGTCAGCCGAGATCCAGATATCACCGCCACCCAGGACGGGGAAGAATGTCGGTTGGTCGACGGCAATGATGTGCTGTCCGTCGGATGATACTGCCACACTTTTCCAGGCAGGGCCGCTCGTCGCGGAGTTGCCAGTCAGGGAGGACTGATCAGTCCAGGTGTAGCCAGTTGCGGCAAGCGCGGAAGGCGCAATCATAAAAGCCGGTAGCAGTAGGGTTGCCCCAGAAATTAAAAGTCGTTTCAGGTAGTTCACCCAGATCTCCTCGCCTTAGCATTAATGCAATATACTGCTTATGCTCAGTATAGATGATTCAGAGATAATACCCAATCGCTACGAATGAAATAAAATAATCATAACTACGAGCATGGGCTATAAATGACTTGGGGATTACTACGAGGGAAAGCGAATGCCTTGGCATCTTGCAGGCTAGAGCGAAGTGCCGTTTAGTGAAACTAAGATCAAATTGGAGGGCCTGGGTGGGGTCGCTTCGCTCCTCCGCTGCACCGTGCTCCACGACTACGCGCCTTTGCTTCGCAAATTCGCTGTCGTGGGTTCGGTCTCGCTAGATCAACCAGTAAAAACACTCGTCACAAGGACGAGTGTTTTTACTGGAGGGCCACCATCTCCTGAGTTTATAACCCTTATCAATGAGTTAACTCGTTGGAGAGGTTTACTGGATAGCAGATTCAGGCAACATCAAATAGGCAAAAGAGGAGTGAGGCAATCGCTAAATTCCCTGTAGTGTTTATAGTTACTAGTCCCGCAGATACAGCTGATTTAAATAGGTACTGTTATGCGGCTGATAATCTACCTCGTATTGAAAGCTGAATCCTAGTGGTTCTATAAGCTCTCGCAGTTCGGCCTTGGTGTAATTCTTAAAATATCGTTCTACACCTGGCATTGTTCTTCGTTCAACCATCCCTGCCGTATCGCCTTCAATGGCTCCAACTGCAAACACTCCTTTTGGTACTAGCAGTTTGCGTATTTTGGCGATAACTTCATTTGCCTCGCTTTTAGGAATATGGATGAGTGACGTATATGCCCAAACGCCATCGAAAGAACCTGTCGGAAAGTTCAGCTCCGAGAAGGTGGCGAGACGGCTCTCGAATCCAAGTTTGGTCGTAATCTCAATCATTGCTTTGGAGGCATCAAGGCAGATGACTTCCAGGCCGTGATTGCGGAGCAGTACTGCATCTCTCCCGCTTCCGCTCCCTATGTTAAGTATTCGTTTACCAAGTAGGAGTGAAACGAACTGGTCGATAAAAGCTCGCGGGAAGTTATCCCAGAACTCTATGACCTCCTTGTCGTATACCTGGGCGTATTTGTCATATGTCTCTATAGTCGGATTTGGCTGCATTGCCCTATCATAGCAGAGGCCACCGTAAAAGTGGCGCTTAGTCTAATCTGTTGGATTCTTCTTGGAGGGCCCAGTGGGGCTCGACCTACCTTCGGCAGGCCCGTCGCAACGTCTTTGCAAACAAGTTTGCAAGAGTTGGCTCCCTTGCGAAGCGCCACTGGCGCTTCTCACCACTCCACCCTCTGGCGTGTCGTGCGTTCGAGCCCGTTGAACTCACCAATTCAAAAAGCCCCCGAAAAGAGGCTTCTTGAATTGGAGGGCCCAGTGGGGCTCGAACCCACGACACCCTGCTTAAAAGGCAGGTGCTCTAACCGGCTGAGCTATGGGCCCTCG
>CAZGPZ010000005.1:0-27438 GCA_964527385.1 uncultured Candidatus Saccharibacteria bacterium
CTAGTCTCTGAACCTTCCGAGAACTCTTAACCTATTCTCGGCTTGGCTGCGGATTATCGTATTCTTTCGAATGTAGATTTCCCGCAATTCACCCAATGTTCACTACTTGGTTGCCCAAGTAGGCTGCTTATAGCCTGCGTGAATCTCTCGGTGGCAGTTGGCGCAAAGCAAAACACATTTGTCTGCTTCGGTTTTATTTCTCTCCCATGACCTTGTAAGACCACTGGAGGAAATGCCAAATTCTTTTGTGCTTGCGTCTTTGTGATGTAGATCAAGTGCATCAATGCACTTGTCGTATCCGCAGAGTTCACACTTTTCGCCTCTATATTCAACAAGCATTTGTCGAATCTTCTGGCGGCGTTTGGCGACTGCCTTCTTGAGATATTCAGCACGATCGGCATACGTTCGGTTATCCGGCATACATTTTATTGTATACCAAGTTCACCAACAGCCACCCGCTCTACCGCTGAGCTACCCCGGAATATAAATGTGCTAACAATTTACTCAGAGAAAGTGGTTGATTACCCGCTCTACCTCCTTCGCTATTCAGCGAAGTCCAGCGGAGAGCTACCCCGGAATAAATTGTTTAATGAATTCCCGACCATTGCCTGATTTGAGTTGTTTCTCTCGCCTCAGTGCATCGGAGCGGGTGGCTGCTGATTCTTGGTAGATCAGTACCCACTCACCTCGATATCTTGACGTAAAACCACCCAGCAAATGTTGGTTATGCTCGTAAAGTCTCCTGGTCATATCCTCAGTTTGGCCAGTATACGTCTTGCTGACAGTAGCGTTGTAGATGACGTAGATAGTAAACATCTCTTCAGATTATTACCCGCTCTACCTCCGCTGTCCAGCGGAGAGCTACCCCGGAACGTAAAAAGAACGCTCATCATATTTCAGATGAGACAGGTTGGATTATACCGAATATGGGCTTGGGTGGCAACAGCCCGGAGTACGCGGACAAAGTGCTAGTGGTACTATTAGTAGGACATGAACGTGCCAGATGACCATTTGCCGAAGCTGCTTCCCGGCGAAGAGATTGTAAATATCCAGGCGTTCAAAGCGCCGAAATTGGCGCATATACCTAACACGATCGAAGAACTGAGCCGGTTGGCTGGGGTTGGCCAAAGCGGGCAGATCGGGCGTTTCGGGCCGGTGCGGGCGGCTACGCCGTTGTTTGGCGACCGAAGCGACAAGCATTTCCGACGGTACGAAGCGATTTTCGGCCGCGATGCACTGCGGGTGGCGCTCAACCTGCTTGACCGCTTCCCCAAGCTTGCCCGGAGCACGTTGGTAGCTTTGGCACAACTGCAAGGGGTGACTACCGATAACGGCAGCGAAGAAGAACCGGGACGAATCGTGCATGAGGTGCGCGACCCGAAGGATGACCCAATAGCCCAGGACCTGGCGCGCGAATACGGCTGGGGTTGGCCGTATTACGGCTCGGTTGACGCGACGCCGGAGTATATCCGCTTGCTGGCGGCATACTGTCGGCGGACAGCCGAAGGCTTTGGGTTCCTGAAAGCTACGTATATCAGCCGTGACGACCGGGTGATGACCTTCGGCCAATCGCTCGTCAGCGCGGTGGATTGGATCCTGCGTAGGATGGACGCGAACAAAGAAGGGCTGGTGGAATTCAAGCGGCGCAACCCACACGGGCTGGAAAACCAGGCATGGAAAGACTCGTGGGATGCATATTTCCACGCCGACGGCACGATGGCGAACCACAAGAAAGGCGTCGCGTCGATAGAGGTTCAACGCGTCGCGTTCGATGCCCTCATTGATGCAGCTGAGTTGTACGAGCAGCACTTGGACCGTGCGAGCCAGGCCGTGGAGCTGCGCGAGCGCTCCGAACAGCTGCGGCACAATATTATGAACAAGTTTTGGACGGACGAGCGCGGCGGATATTTTGTGCTGGGCACTGACCGTGACGCGCATGGCGCACTGCGCCAGCTGAAAGTCAAAACGTCGAACATGGGGCACCTATTGCACTCCCGCCTGCTGATGAGCGGCGACGACGAAGTGACGTTCAAGCGCGAAGCCTTGATTATGCAGGTCTTTTCAGAGCGCATGTTGTGCCTGAATGGCATACGTACATTGGCGTCCGACGAGGTCCGTTTTCGTCCGGGGGCATACCACAACGGCAGCTGCTGGGCGTGGGATAATTTTGTCATATCGCAAGGGTTAGACTTGCACGGGTACCTGGCGCTTGGCGATTATATCGAGCAAATTATCGTCGACGACGTGGACTACGCGCAGCGCTTCGTGGAGTTCATGCGTGGCGACAACGACCCATCATATCGGTTTAACACGAATATTGTCGATGTGTGGGACGCGAAGAATGATCGCCTGAACCACCTGGAGCAGCCGCCGCAGGACATGCAGGCATGGACGACCGCGGCGGTGCTGGCGATCAAGCTGGAGCGCAAGATGCGCAAATATTCACGCCTGTCGTATGACCCAAGCAAGCGGAGCATCGAGCACAAAATCTTGGAATCTTTGGCTGACCACCCATATATGCCGAAGGCGCAACAGGTCAAGATCAGCGACGAAAAGCTTTCCCGGCTATGAACGCGTGCCGGTTGCCTTGCGGTTTCGTTTAGGCTTAGCCTGAGCCATGCGGCGTTTTGCTTGTTTGCGGAGCACCGTTTCGAACCGGTCAAGATATTGCTTGGCCATGCACGTTGCCGAGAACTTGTCCTCAACAGACTTGCGGCAGGCGGCGGGATCGATCTCGCCGACGCGCTTCATGTATTGGGCGAATTCTTTTTCGGTATGCGCCAAGAAGCCGTTGGTGCCATGCTGGATAATTTCGGGGAGCGCTCCGCGTGCCATGGCGATGACCGGCGTGCCGCAGGCCAAGGCTTCGATGGGCGCCATGCCGAACGGTTCTTCCCATTGGATCGGGAACAAAAGCGCCCGCGCGTGGCTGAGGAAATCCATTTTGTTTTGGCCGCTGAGATCGCCAACGTATTCGATCTCGCCTTCTTCCAAGTAAGGGAAAATCTCGTCGCTGAAGTAACGGAAGTCTATCAGGCTGCGGAAACGGCTCGATGGGTTGGCAAGTTCTAAAATAACCTGTCGGGGCCGGTTCATGCTGCCAACGATGCCGGCAAGCTTCAGCTTGTAGCCGAGCTGCGAGCACAACCGGGCGGCGATACCCTGCCCTTTGTCGGGGTGCGAACGTGCCAAGGTAACGAAATAGTCGCTCTTGTGGCTGACGAAGGGGAATTGCGCCGGGTCGACGCCATTGTGGACGGGCTTGAGCATGACGGGGCGCAACGCCCGCGGCGCCTTGTCGGCAAGTGCATGCGAAATACAGACAATGAACAGGTTTTTTTGCTCGGTGAGGCGCTGCGACTGCGCGACTTGGCGCCACATCGGCGTGTTGTCCGGGATATCCATGGCCAGGCGGTCGGGCGTGGTGAATGGTGGATTGTGCAGCGTATGGACTACCGGTGGCAAGCCGTCGGCATATGCCGCGGCAAGCATATCCGGTATGAAATTATGCGAATGAATAATATCGAAATCACCGGCAGCGAGGACTTTGTTCAGGGCAAACATCGTCTGCGCAGCATAAATTGGCAATGATTCATAGGCGGGGCGATGGATGTATTCGTACTGTCCCGCGCGGTACAATGAGTGGTTCTTCGTGGCTTTGATGGTGGTGTCGCCGATGGTAAACAGCTCGACTTCAGCACCGAGCTCCATCAGGGCTGGAACGAGTACTGCCAATACATTTTCTATGCCGCCGTAGCCTATTGGGGGAATCGGCAACCAGGGCGGCGCGAGCATGGCGATTTTCATCTGTGAACTAAACCCCTCCCGTGGGTATCTCCAGCATATACCCAATGGTGTGATTTTTGCAACTTTGTAGCATCTCAGCACTGAAGTCATCCGCCGCCAGGGGAACTGTGCACGTGAAGTGATACGGTTTTCGAGGCTAAGGCTTTCGGCGCGCTAGCCGTCGAGCGGATGATTGCCGAAAAAGTGCCAATCTATGTACTGTGCTAGTAGATGGTCCAGCTCATCAACGCCCAGGTGTTGCGTCTCGGGGCTAGCGCTCAGGACGTCAAATAATTTATGTGCCGTATCCAGGTATCGCGCCCTTTGCTCGGGTGTCCAGCCCTCGGTGTAATCAGTTTTTGGCGGCGGGCTGAACTCGTTGGCGGTTAGTTGCACAATTGCTCCCTATCTATGTGAATACTTGGTCGCAGCGCGGATAGTTCGCTCTTCGTCACGCTTTTTCAAAACCTGACGCTTATCAAACTTGCGTTTACCTTTGCCCACGGCGATGCGGAGCTTGATATACCTGCCACTTGTCAGTATTTCCATCGGGACGATCGTTCGCCCCTGGTGCTTGGCTTCTACGAGCGCATCGATTTCGCGGCGTTTGGCGAGGACTTTGCGGGCTTGGGTTTGTTCGGTTTCGGGGATGGGAATGCCGCTCGTGCCGATGACGCTGGCATTGACCAACCACAGCTCATCGCCTTTTGTGGTGACGTAGGCGCCGCGCAACTGGCCGTGCCCCAGGCGGAGGGATTTGGCTTCGCGCCCATTCAATGCCAACCCCACGACCAAACTATCGCCGAGTTCGTAGTCGAACCTGGCGCGGCGGTTCTGGATGCGTTTGGCTTGCTGGGGTTTCTTCTTGGCCATACGCTGTAGTATGCCGCAAAACGCTGATTTGCGCTATCTGTTTGCGTTGGCAAATGCCCGCTCGGCGGCGTCCCACACGCTCGGGTCGTGCAGCTTGGTCATGCGGTAGTACCAGTACTCGCTGCCCCAGAGGTCGATCGTCTTCATCCCGGTGCGTTCCGCGAAGTCGATGGTTTGGTTGAACCGCGTGGCGTCGAGGGTATTATTTTGCTCGGCCAACGAAGACGTCAATATATCCTGTCCTGCTGGCGGCCACGGCTCTGCTTGCAGTTCGTGGACCACCGTGTCGTGTCCGGTCCATAGCTTTTCGGCACCCGCCAAGAAGGCGTAATACCACGCCGGGAACGGATACTGGGTGTAGCGGTTGAGCAAGGGCTGCCAGACGCGGCGGTAGATGGAGATGGCCGTTTCGTCGCCGAGCGGCGCGTTGATGGGCCAGCCGAGTGCGTTCTGGCTGCGCGATATGATCAGCGCGTGGCCTGGGTCGAGCTGCTTCACGAGAGCTGCTTCTTCGGACAACCTGCTGCGGCTTTCATCGGCGCAGGTGGCGAATGCCGTCAGGAAATACTCGTTTTCCAGCTGGTAGCTTTCCAGTGCCGGGCTGTGCTTGTAACGGTTGATGACCGCTGACATAAATCGTTCCAGCTGCGGTTGCCATATGTTCCTCGCCTCGCTAACCGCCCAATCGGGCATGTGGCACTCCGGCCAGCGTGGCTGGCGCAAGCCGATTGCCAGGGTAATTTTGGCGCCGTGTGTTTCGGCCTGCTGGAATTCCCAGTCCAGTTCAGAAAAATCATACGTCCCTTTCGATTGCTCGATGTCGCTCCAGTAGCTGACGAGCCGGAGATGCTTGGCGTGCATGTCGTCGAGCACCGCCGACAGTACTTGGTGGGGATCAAGCCCAAGATATGACGCGTAATCGGCGATGAAACTAGTTCCCAGGACCAATGGCCGCTCCCGCTCGCTCCAGATGTACCACTCGCCGATGCTGAACATGCTGCCCGCCAGCAAGGTTATCGTGCAAATGCTTACGACCACCACCTTATTCCACCAGTGGTGGTGCCAATACGCAGCGATCCGCGCGATCATCAAGTGCCAGGTGTTTTTCAGTGCCGCTGTCATACAATAGAACCTATCGTGAATGATATTCGCATCAGTATTATCATACCCGCTTATAACGAAGCGCGCACGCTCGGCGCGTGTTTGGATGCTATTGCATCGCAAACAGCCAAGCCGTACGAAGTGATTGTCGTCGATAATAATTCAATCGACGGGACAGTAACCGTAGCCCGGAGATATGCATTCGTTCGAGTCATCCACGAGCCAAAACAAGGCGTGGCATTTGCAAGAAATGCTGGCTTTAACGCGACGCGCGGGAATATCATCGCCCGGATCGACGCGGACGCGCGCTTGCCTGCAGATTGGGTGGAGCATCTCACGGAATTTTACTCGCTGCCAGGCCGTGAAATGTCGGTTTTCACGGGTGGTTGCCGGTTTTATAACCTACGGACTGGGTACCTGACTGGTCGGATGTATGACCTCATTGTCCACCGTTTCAACGCGCTCATCCTTGGCTACTATTTTCCGTGGGGGTCAAACAGTGCCTTGCCCGCCAAAGGGTGGCGGTCTGTCCGCCGCGACGTCATCAATGCTGCGAATATCCACGAAGATTTGGACCTCGGGATCCACTTGCAAGCAGCCGGTTACCGGACGGTGTACCAGCCCTGGGTCCGCGTGCCAGTGATGGCGAAACGCATCATGGAAAACCGCGGGCAGCTGTGGCCGTATGCTGCCATGTGGCCGCGCACGTTCCGCGCTAATGGGTTGCGTGTATGGTCCCTGGTCTGGCCGTTCGCCGTGCTCGTGTGGCTCGGCGGCTACTGGATATTATTCATCGAACATGCAACCAAGGTCTTTTCAGTTTCCCGTGATGTTGGGAAGTGAAACTTAGGCACATCACCTAAGCTTTGTTGATTATTACCAACCTTCTATGATATAATACGAACAATAAGCGTATACCAACCATGTTCCCAGACACGATTGCCCCAGCTAGCAACAATGATTACCTGTTAAGCCTCGCGTCCGGCGAGGTACATTGGGTAGGAATCAACACGGTTGCGGAAGCGCTAGGTTCGCTGCCATTGGCGCGTTGTTGGGATGTGCCCGATGCTGATGCCGGCGTCCTTGCCGAACGGGTGCATGACATTGTCGTGCAAGCGGGCAGGAACCCATCCGCGTTGTATACGACAGCAACCTATGACCAGAATGCTGGCCATGTTGTCGTGTCGTTCGAGAGCAAGGTTGACGCAAGCTCACGTTTCTCGCTCGCACAGGACGCGCTACGCACGAGCGATACGGGCGAGCCAAGGTGGATATACGCTGGCATGTCACAAAACATCGGCTTCGTCGCGGTTGTTATGGCTAGCCAAGATAAATTTGAAGCGCGGGTTCTCCCGATGCCTGAAGGTACACACTCCAAGATAGTGGACCTTAGGCAAGCTGCGCCAAGGCGGTAGCCGCCCTTATTTCTTTATACTCTTGCCATCGCCTATGGCAATTTTCTTGGGCTTGGGAAGGTCTTTGAACGGCACGGCTACCTTCAGCACGCCATCGTGGAACTGGGCGTCGACATGGTCTTCGTCGGCGTATTCCGGCAGCATGACACGGCGGTAGAAGCTTTCATGGCTCTCGCGGACCATATAATTGCGCTTCTTGCCTTTCTCTTCTTTGTCGTGCTTCTCGCCGCGGACTTCAAGCACGCCGTTGTGAACGCTGACGCTGACATCATCTTTGGTAAAGCCTGGCGCATGGATTTCGGCGACGAGCTGTTTGTCATCGTCGTTATAAATGTCCATCGCCGGCAGCGCCTGGACTGATTGCATCGCCGGCATGCCCGCGAAGAAATTATTGAACATCTCGTCCATTTGGCTGTGCATGCTCGCTATGCCAGAAAACGGGTCGTCCCAGCGCACTATGTTTGCCATGTGTCATCCTCCTTTTAGTTTGCGTTTGCAAAGCTAGTATATATACGTGGTGATGGTTGTTTCAGCCTAAAAAATCACACAAAAAATTCCCGGCAGGTTCGATTGTGCGGGTGTTCGCCCTGAGCTAGAAATCAATGCCTTTATTTGCCAAGAATTTGTCGTCGAAATGATGCTTGGTCTTGGTCATGTCGGTCGCGATGTCTACCAGCGGCAAAAGCTTTTTGGGAAAATTCCGGCCAGTGAAGCAAAGGCTCGTGCGCGGGGAGCGTTTGATAACCAAGTCCTTGAGCAGTTTTTCGTCTAATAGCCCATCGTGCACGGCATTGTTTATTTCGTCGCAAATAACCAGCTGGAAGTTGCCGCTCGTGGCGCAGCGCAGTGCTTCTTGGTACGTTTCGAGCGCCGCCTGCCTGTGCTGTTCGGGCGTTACCTCGAAGCTCATGTCTTTCGGCGCTTCATAAAAACCTTTGCCACCCTTGTAGAAATGAAGCTGGTCTTTGAATAGCGGCTGGATGTCGCGGATAAAAACGTGCTCGCCGACGCCCCAGTATTTGATGAATTGGATGAACGCCACGTTCCAACGGTTGCCGAGCGCGCGGATCATTAACCCCAATGCGGCGCTGGTCTTGCCCTTTCCGTCGCCAGTGTACACGACCACGACCGACTCTTTAGTCTGGTAATCCTCGAACGTCATAAAGTATTACGATCATACCCCAAAGCCGCCTGCATTTCAGTACCTCAAATCTACGCGATCGTGCCTGAAAGTAGTACTATGTGATAGGTAGATCCATAGGTAATGACCTGAGCAAATCAACAACAACCGTTCAATATATCCTGGCCGCGCTCGTGCCTTATACTGAGGCCAATCTAAAACTGGTTTTTAAGCCTTCGCGATTTTTCGCTGACCTCGAAAAAATATCAAAGCGCAACAATCAGACCATAAAAAACGCATACTATCAGCTCGTTAAGGACGGTTATGTCGCGAATGGCGGCGCCGTTCCTGCCTTGACGGCCAAAGGTGCCAGGAAGCTGCGGCTCTATCAGCCCGAGTTACTCGACGGCGCCGAGCTGTTCGTGATATTCGATGTCCCTGAACAGCTGAAGGCCAAGCGCCAACACCTGAGACTCTTGCTCAAAGAACTCAAGTTCCGCCAGATACAGAAAAGCGTTTGGGCTTCGCCGTATGATCATCGTGAATATTTCATGTCCGAGGTTAACCGCCTGGATATTCAAGAGTACGTGTTGGTTTATGAGGCGCGGCCCGTGACCGTATCCGCGCTATAAATTCGGTACTGAATTATTACACGATCGCGTAATAAAGTGGTATCAGTGAGTGCTGAGGGTGGGTGTGAGGGTGGTCGGGTGCCGGGTTAGGCGCCTAGGGCGGCGTCGATACGCGGGCGGTCGAAGCCGATGATGATCTTGCCGTCGATATCCAAAACGGGGATTCCCATCTGGCCGGACTTTTGCACTGATTCGTTGGCATACTGCATGTTGTGTTCGACGTCACGGACTTCGAATTTGACATCCTTCTTCGTGAGGTAATCTTTCGCTGCGTGGCAGAATGCGCACCAATCGGCGCTGTAAATGATAACTTTCTTGTTGCTCATACTTCCAGTCTAATCCCTTTACTATACATTGTAAAGTATAAATTTTACCCCTCATTCCTGTTGTGTGCTATGTCACAAAATCGTAGAAATTACTCCTTGCGTTCCAGGGGCGGATCGGATATACTGCCAGGTAATGGCGAAGCATAGTGACGCGACCGACAATGTGCCGCAGGCTGCTCAAAGTGAGAGCGCTCCTATGAACGCCCCGCAAAAAACCCCTAGCGAACCAACCCCTGACCAAACAGCCTTCGTATCGATGGCGCTAACGATGTCCTGGCAATTGGCGCTCGTCGTCCTGGTACCGATTATTGGCGGGCACATGCTTGACGAGCATTATGGCAAGGATCCCTTGCTCACTCTGTTCGGCCTGGCAGTCGCGGCTATCGGCGTGTTCGGCGTGCTGGCGCGGACGGTCAACGAAGCGAAGCACCGTGACGGATTCGGCGGGAAGGAAGAGAAATGATGAATGCATTGGCGTTTTTTGCCGCTGAAAGCGGTCCGACTGTGCACATTGCGCCCGGTCCAGTATTCCAACTTGGCGGATTGACGATCACCAATTCTATTTTCTACGGTTGGATCTGCATGGTAGTTATCTTCGTGACGATGGTGCTGGTGGCACGCCGCGTGACGGTACACCCGAAAGGCGGATTCATGCAGTTCATCGAGATGGGCGCCGAATTTATAACGAATACGGTCGAGTCCGGTTTCGAGAATAAAAAAACCGCGCGCAAATATATGGCGTACTTCGTGACCTTGTTCTTCTTCCTGCTCTTTAACAACTGGCTTGGGCTTTTGCCGGGCGTCGGCGAAGCATTGACGGTCAACGGCGTGCCGGTATTACGGTCATTCACCGCGGATTTTAATGGCACGCTGGCGGCCGCGGTTGTCACCATGGTCTACGTCTACGCCCAATCCATCGCAGCATTTGGCGGCCCGCTCAAATTCTTGCGCCACTTTTTCGTAGGCAGCCCGCTGAACCCTTTGTATTTTGTCATCGGCGTGCTTGAGATGGTGACGAACCTCATGCGGGTCTTCAGCCTGGCCATCCGTCTTTTCCTCAACGTCGCTGTCGGCGAGATTGTCATCGCCGTGTTCACGTACCTTGGGCAGTTCCTGGCGCCAGTCAGCGCGGCACCCTTCACCGCCATAGAACTGTTCGTTGGTGCTTTGCAGGCGTATATATTTGCTACGCTGAGCATCATGTACCTGGCTGCCGCGGTAAACCACGCCGAGCACGAGCAGCACGCCAGCCATTCACCCGAAGCTTCCATCCCTGACATGTCAGCAACGGCTGCATTAAGCCCGGGCGGAAGCAGCATTTAATTAGGTAACAATAAGGAGTTAATAACAATATGCATCCAGTCGCATCACTCGTCGCGGACGCTATCAATCTAAGCGTGTTGGGCAAGGGCCTGATGTTGAGCCTTGGTGTCATGGGCCCAGCTCTTGGCATCGGTTTCATCGGTGGCAACTACTTCCAGGCAGTCGGTCGCAACCCGGAAACAACGAAGTCGTTTGGCCAGGCGCTAGTCTTCGTCGCCGTTATCGAGCTGTTCGGCCTGCTGTCGTTCGCGTCCTTGTTCATTGTTAAATAGGAAGCTACGGATCGAAGCACTATGAGCCCACTACTTACACAATTCGGCGAAGCTTCGGGCCCGGCGGCGCTAGGCATTAGCGGCCAGGCGTTCTTGATCCAGATCATTACGTTTTTGATCGTGTTTTTGGCACTCAAGAAATGGGCGTTCGGGCCGATTATCAAGATGCTGAACGACCGGCGCGAAACTATTGAAAACGGTGTCACGCTCGGCGAAAAAATGCGCGCCGAAGAAGCGAAGCTGGAAGACGCCGTCGCCAAGAAGCTGCATGAAACGCGCCAAGCGGCAGACAAACTGCTTGCCGACGCTGAAACCGAAGCGAAACAGAAGGTCCAAGCCGCCGAAGAAACGGCCCAAAAGCGCGCCGATGGCATCATCAAAGAAGCCGCCGAGCAGACCAAGCAAGCGGTCGCGCGCGAGCGCAAACGCCTTGAGGCGGAGGTCATCAATCTTGTATCCGAAGTCAGCGAAGCGGTCATTGGTGAAAAAGTCGACGCCAAAAAGGACGCCGAACTCATCAACAAAGCCCTTCAGGAGCGCAAGGCGGCATGAAAGTCCCACGCACTGAGATTGCCGGGATCATCGCCCGCCTGGCGCTGAAGGGCGGCATGACCAAAAAAGAGGTAGCGAGCCTTGCGGCGTACCTATTGGAAGAAGGCCGTACCGGTGAGCTTGATTCATTGCTGCGCGATGTCCAGGCCGAATGGGCCAAACAAGGGGTTATTGAAGTAATTGCGTCGAGTGCTCACGAGCTTTCGCCTCAAGCCATGCGTGATATTGAGGCCGAAGCGCGGGGCATCTACCAGGACGCCAAACGTATTATCATTACCCCGAAAGTCGATCCGGGAATCGTCGGCGGCATACAACTTGCCTTCGCGGATTACCGGTTGGACATGAGCGTGGCGGGAGAACTGAAGAAATTTAAAGCGCTAGCTACCAATGGAAAGGAATAAGTAAAGTTTCAATGAGCGACTTGTCGATTACTACCTTATCAGATGACATCCGCGCAGCGATCGCCGAGCTGAAAAAGCGTCCGGAGATTGAATCTGTCGGCGTTGTCACCCGTGTCGGCGACGGCATCGCCTGGATCTATGGTCTCCGGACAGCTGGTTATAACGAAATGATCGAGATCGACGGCCTGCATGGCAACCCGATAACGGCATTTGCCTTCAACCTCGGCGAAGACGAGATCGGCTCCGTGCTTTTGGGCGAAGACGTGGAAATCGTCGCTGGCGCGAAGGCGCGCTTGACCGGCAAAGTGTTGGAAGTGCCCGTTGGTCCTGAACTCGTCGGCCGCGTGGTCGACCCGCTTGGCCGGGCACTGGACGGCGGCGCCCCGATCCAGACTAAGCAGACCAGCCGCGTTGAGCGCCCTGCCCCATCTGTCCTGGACCGCAAACACGTACACGAACCGCTAATGACCGGCATCATGGCTATCGACGCTGTTGTGCCGATTGGCCGTGGCCAGCGTGAGCTGATCATTGGCGACCGCCAGACGGGTAAAACCGCCATTGCGGTTGATACTATGGTTAACCAAGCCCGTCAAAAAACGGGTGTCATCAATGTCTATGTTGCCATCGGCCAGAAGCAATCGAAAGTCGCAGCACTCCAAGAGCGCTTGAAGCGCGAAGGTGTCATGGACCAAACGATCATCGTCGCGACCAGCCCGGCAGATCCTGCCGCTATGCTGTACCTGGCACCGTATGCCGGTGCCGCCATGGGCGAATATTTCCGGGACAACAAGCAGCATGCGTTGATCATTTACGACGACTTGTCCAAGCATGCTGTCGCGTACCGCCAGATGTCACTATTGCTCCGTCGCCCGCCAGGCCGCGAAGCGTATCCCGGCGATGTTTTCTACTTGCATTCGCGTTTGCTTGAACGCGCCGCGAAGCTGAGCGATGGGCTCGGCGCCGGTTCACTGACTGCCCTGCCAATCGTGGAGACGCAGGCAGGTGACATCTCTGCCTATATTCCTACCAACGTCATTTCCATTACCGATGGCCAGATATTCCTGGAAACGAACTTGTTTTACCAAGGTATCCGGCCGGCTATTTCGGTCGGTTTGTCCGTATCGCGCGTTGGCGGCGATGCCCAGACCAAAGCTATTAAATCAGTCGGTGGCGGCCTGAAGCTGAGCCTTGCCCAGTTCCGCGAACTCGCGGCGTTCTCGCAGTTCTCGACCGACCTTGACGCCGAAACGCGGCACACCATCGAACGTGGCCAACGCCTGACCGAACTCCTGAAGCAGCCGCAATACACGCCGTATGCCATCTGGCAAATGTACACCGCGTTGCTTGCTGCTACCCAAGGCCGTTTCGACGAAATCCCGCTGGACAAAATCCACCAGGCAACCGAAGCGTTGTGGCACGATTTGGAGACCAAACACAAGAAGCTCGCCGATGCGATAAATACCGGCGACAAACCTTCCGACGAGCAGAACGCCGAAATCCTGAAAATTGCCGATGACACCCTTGCGGGCTACAGCGAAGCCAAAAAGGAAGAAGCGAAAAAGTAAGGTAACCAAGAAAAAATATGGCTAGCCTCATTACTCTCAAGCGCCGGATCGGATCCATCCGCGGCACGCGCCAGATCACCAAGGCGATGGAACTCGTCTCGGCGAGCAAATTGCGCCGCGCCCAGGACCAAGCGCGCGCCACTCGCGATTACCGCGAGGCGGCGTATGAGCTGCTGGCACGCTTGAGCGCCATCAAAGAAGTCGAAGACCACCCATTGTTCAAACGGCGCGCGGTAAAGTCCCGGTTGTACGTGGTCATCACGAGCAACAGCGGCCTCGCTGGCGCATATAATGCGAACATTTTGAAGCTCTTGTCACAACAAGCTGCACGTGACAAAGCGGCGCATATTGCCAGCAGCGCCATTGCGATCGGCAGCAAGGGCGCCCAGTTTGTCCGCCGCGTGCGCGACATAGAATTGCAAGCCTACTACCCGGCATTCGGCGACCAGCCAACTCAGGCGGATATCCAGCCTATCTTGCGATCGGCAGTGAAATTATACGAAAGCGGCGCCGTCGACGAAGTCGAAGTTTTGTACACACTCTCCCGTTCTAGCATCAACCAGCAAGCGACCAGCGTGCCGCTATTGCCGGCGCAGATGGATGATTCTCGGGCTATGCCTGCTGCAGTTCAGTCAATGAATTTTGAACCAAGCGTCGAGGAGGTCATCCACCACGTCGGTCTGCGATTGGTCGAAGTACAAATATGGCAAATGATTTTGGAAAGCCTGGCGAGCGAACACTCCATGCGCATGCTGGCCATGAAGAACGCGACCGACAACGCCAATGACCTGATCAAAGATTACACGCTTGAGTACAACACTGCCCGCCAGGCGGCAATCACGCAGGAATTAGCAGAAATAACAGGTGGTGCGGAGGCATTGAAATGAGCCTAATGGATGAAATGCCTGATCTTACTGCCGAGGAGCGTGATATGGCATTACATCCAGGAGAATTGGCGCTCGACATGCTGCTTCGCAATGATATTCGTTGGGGCTATAGCCCTTCGGGTGCAGAGCAAATACGTTTAGCGCAGGCTGCTGGGCTCGGCGCGGCTGCAGCCTGGATGATATTCAAGGAATTGGGCGCTCTTGGTCAAATAAATCATGATGATTTTGTTAAGGCGGCCGAAAAAATGAGAGAGAAGTCAGGTTTCGGGATAGGTTCTTCTATCGTGGCCCGGTTGGAGCGCCCTGGCGAGATTTTGGCAGTGGAGATTGATCATTATGTACCTGAAGGAGGAGAAAAATAATGGCAGCAACAGCGAGCAAAACTAACACCGGGACCGTCACGCAGATCGTTGGCGTGGTCGTGGACGTCACGTTCCCAGCCGACCAATTGCCGGCAATTTATAATGCCCTGGAGATCGACCTCGACGGCAAAAAATTGGTACTAGAAGTTGAACAGCATTTGAGCGAATCCAGCATACGCGCCGTGTCGCTCGGTTCGACCGACGGCTTGGAGCGTGGTGCTGTGGTAACCAATACTGGCAAAGCTATCAGCGTGCCGGTCGGCGATGCGACGCTTGGCCGGATGTTCAATGTTACAGGCGACCCGATTGACGGCCTGAAAGGCGAACTCAAAGACACAGCGCCGATCCACCGCGAACCTCCGGCTTTGATCGACCAATCTGGCAAAATTGAAATCCTGGAAACGGGCATCAAAGTCATCGACCTGATCGCGCCTATTACGAAAGGTGGCAAGGTCGGCCTGTTCGGCGGCGCCGGCGTCGGCAAAACCGTGCTTATCCAAGAGCTGATCAGCAACATCGCCAAATTCCACAGCGGCTACTCTGTCTTCGCGGGTGTCGGCGAACGTACCCGTGAGGGCAACGACCTGTACAATGAAATGAAAGAGTCGGGCGTGCTCAAGAATACCGCCCTTGTCTTCGGCCAGATGAACGAGCCGCCGGGCGCGCGTTTGCGCGTGGCACTCTCAGGTTTGACAATTGCCGAAAGTTTCCGCGACAAAGGTTCCGACGTGCTGCTCTTCATTGATAACATCTTCCGCTTTACCCAGGCGGGAAGCGAAGTCTCCGCCCTGCTCGGCCGTTTGCCGTCAGCTGTTGGCTACCAGCCGACACTCCAGCAGGAAATGGGTACCTTGCAGGAGCGCATTACCTCGACGCGCGAAGGTTCTATTACGTCAGTCCAGGCCGTGTATGTCCCGGCAGACGACTTGACCGACCCGGCACCGGCAACGACATTCTCGCACCTTGACTCCACCATCGTGTTGTCGCGCGCGCTTACGGAAATCGGTATCTACCCGGCAGTTGACCCGCTCGATTCCAACTCAACCATCCTTGACCCGGAAATCGTCGGCCAGGAACATTACCAAGTTGCCCGCGAGGTCCAGCGCATTTTGCAGCGTTACAAAGATTTGCAAGACATTATCGCCATCCTCGGCATGGAAGAATTGTCCGAAGAGGACAAGAAAACGGTTGCCCGGGCTCGCCGCATCCAGCGGTTCCTAAGCCAGCCGTTCTTTGTCGCTGAGCAATTTACCGGCAACGTCGGCCAGTATGTCAGCTTGAAGGATACTATCACGTCGTTCCGCGAAATCCTTGACGGCAAGCACGATGACAAGCCAGAATCAGCCTTCTATTTGAAAGGCAGCATCAAAGACGTCGTCGCGGCTGCCGCCAAAACTGCCCAGGCAGAGACGAAAAAGAAAGCGTAAATTGCATGATCCATTTGCAGCTCATTACCCTGTCTGGCACGAAGTTTGACGACGATGTGTACGAGGTGCTGCTGCCGACGCTCGAAGGCCAGATCGGTGTTCTGCCCGGTCACATGCCGCTCATCTCCGTCGCGACGAATGGCGTCATTTCCGTGCGGCGCAATCCCACAGACATTGATTTGGCGATGGAACATTACGCAACGGATGGCGGTGTTATTGAAGTTATCGATGATACGCTCCGTGTTTTGGTCGACGAAGCCGATCATGCCGAGGACATTAACGAAACTGAAGCTGAAGCGGCGCACCAACGCGCGCTGAAATTAAAAGCTGAAGCGACGGATGAAACTAGCCTGGAGCAAGCCCAAGCCTTGGTGGACCGCACGGCAGTCCGCCTGCAAGTCGCCGGCTTGAAGCATCGTCGCCCACCACGTTAATAATTGAAAGGAAGCGTATGTCAGATCCTGAGTCAACAGGTGCAGAAGTTATTACACTTGGAGAATATGCAATCGGAGCGATCGGTCCCCTAGAAGCAGGTGCTGATCCCTCGGTGGTTGAGCGAACCATAGCTGCAGTGAATGACGAAGCAAACTGGAAGCGCGCTAAAAATGCTGCCCCGTATAGATGCATTGACGGGCGCCCGGACGCGAATGGTAACTATGCTTCTGGCACGTGCAGCTCAGGGGGTACTGAAACAGTGGCCGTGGCGTTGGCGCTTGTGGGTGACGTTGACCCAAGACACGACGCAGCGCAGCATACATCAGCTGTAGCTATTGACATGCATGAGCATGGGGAAAAAATTGGCGGGCACACGGCAGACCACCATGGTCCCGGCGGTTCGGGATGTGGCGCGTGCGACCAGCTTGATACTGCATTTAAGATCATTGCTGATGCCGAGCCAAAAGTGCAAAAAGTATTAAAAGGCATTGGCGTAGAAATAGATGATGAAACGAACGCTGCGCATGCTGGGCAGGCCCGTATGCTGCTGGATCGCGGTTTCACTCGAAGCAGCGGTGAGCAAGTAGTAGCAGCCATAGGCGATGCCGGCGGCGAAATTGTTCCGCTTTCGGGCCCGCACCGAGAGGTCGTGGTTGTGTTGAATATGCAACCATTAACCGAGCTTGACCGTAACAAAGTCGCGGAACAAGTAGGCGGACAGGCACAAGTATTCGTCGTTGATGTCTGGGCGCTAAAGAATGTTGCTGAGCGGCTCGCACCGCATGACCCAGCAAAAATAAACCGCCTTTTCACGGCCATGCTTTACTATAATGTTGCCGTTGCGCTTGCACTTTGCGGTCCATCTTTACGCGTCATAACGCACTAGATTTCGCATCAAGAAATCGGTAACCCTTGCATTTCTATAAAGCTTCATATTATGCTGAAGTTATCAACTAATTGGAGGGTATAAATGTTTGGGAGAAAACAAATAGCCATACTAGTGGCTGAGTTTTTTGGTACGGGCGCATTAGCATTGGTAATGTTGAGCGTGCAGCATTCGAGTTTGCCGTACCAATACTTTATCGCGATTGCAGCTGGCTTGTCGGTTGGTGTCATGATGCTCACTATGAGTGGCAATGGCGGCGGGCATTTCAACCCTGCAGTCACTATCGGCATGTGGACGGTGCGCCAGATCAAAACATGGGCAGCATTGTCGTACATAGTGGCGCAAATGCTAGGTGCCTGGGCAGCATATTACTTGTATGCGTATTTCATACGCACGAGTTTGCCGCCGCTGACAAGTGAATATGATAGCCACATCCTGGTTGCAGAAGCCGTCGGCGCGTTGATTTTGTCGTTGGCCTTCGCGGCAGCCGTTTACGGCAAGTACAGCACATCAAAAATGGCTAGCACGGTCAGCCTGGGGTATGTGTTAGCGATCCTGGTTGCGTCAAGCATTTCATTTGGTATCGTCAATCCTGCTGTCGCGCTGAGCATGCGCGCATTCACCGTCTTTGGTTCTACTGGTTGGGGTACTTATGCGCTTGGTCCAGTGCTTGGCGCTGTGATTGGGTTTAATCTATACGCCTTGCTGTTTGCACCGGAAAGCAGTTTTGTCCGCGTGCGCGCAGCAGTGAGCGGCCGTTTGGCAGCACGCACCCAGGGGGCTACTTCCAGCAAGCCAGCAGCGGCAACCAAAGCAGCTGCTAAGCCCGCGGCGAAACGTGCAACACGTACTGCACGCAGCACGACGCGGCCTTCACGGTCAACTGCCAAAAGCAGCACCCGCAAGACGGCACGCGCAAAAAAAATAAAAAAATAAAGATCCAGCAATTAAAACTGCCCTTGCAAGCGGGGGCAGTTTTCTTTTTCTATGTGGCTGTTATAATTTGCCGTCGATAAGGTCTTGCTCGAATGCTTGAATGCCGGCGAGGTCGTGTGAATAATGGCTCGTGTCAGGCAGATCAAGCGCTATAATGTGGCGCCAAACCGCGTTAATGATTTGTTCCAAGCGCCCGATCTCTGCCGTGTCTGGACTGTAGGATAATGTAAGTGTGCGTGCGGTTTCTGATTCTACGTAAACCATTTGCCCGCTTATTTCGTGCGCGTGTTTGAAGCGCGCGCTTTCTTTGGCAAGCAACACATAAAATAGCAATTGCATGCGATGGCGCCAGGCTTTGACGGCTTTTGTTTTGTCGCGTGTCGCGAAGCTGGGAAGCGGCACGCCCGATTTGTAGTCGACGATGTTGATTGCGTGTTCGCCAAAGCTGTCAATGCGATCAAGTTTGCCATACAGCTCCGCACCTCCTGCAAGTGTCGCGGCCACGCGTTGTTCCGGCAAGCTTCCCGCCACCAGCGTGTAACCCAACGGGCCAAACAGCCGGGAAAGCATATTCTGGCCGTGCACCACATAGCGGTCAAATTCATTGCGCGGCAACGCTTGCATGAGTAGCGCCGATTCATAGGTATTTTGTACGGCTGCGATTTCGAACGCATCCATGTTCACGAGATTTTGTGCCCGTTCTAATGCGGCATGAATAGCATTGCCAAATGCCATCCTGGCCGAACGCGCTTCTGGCAAGCCGAGCAATTTCGTTTCCAGGAATGTTTGCGGGCCACCTTTCGTGACGTCCAAAAAATCTAACAAGTGCGTCGGGCTGAGCCTGTATGATTCCAAACGCGCGCGAAGCAAATCGCGTTCGCTGGCTACAGGCAAACGCGGCCAACGCAACGCTTCTTCCAAAATGTTTGCCATGCTTTCGTCCGTGGCAGCAGCAGGCTGGGTTTCATCGTTGATCGCTGCCACGGCGAGTGGCGTAGCAAGGACGTCATTGCCAGCATCATCGTATTGGTAACTGGAAATATGCAGCGAGTGTTTGGCGCGTGTCAACGCGACATACATGAGCCGTACGTAATCGTCTCCGTCGTCCCCATTTGGTTGCAATGGCAAGTTCGCTGGCGGTTTGCGGCCGCCGCCCGAAGGTTGCCATTCTTTTTCAATTGCATCAATCACGTACACGGAATCAAACTCCAACCCTTTCGCGCCATGGATAGTGTGTAGGTGGACGGCATGTTGCTGGTTGGCAAACGGCGTTTTGTCGGCTAGGGTTTGCCCGTTGTCGCGCATGGTCGTGACGAATTGGACGAAGCCTGCCAAAGCCGGCGTGGTGCTGGCACTGAACTCTTCGGCAAGCGAACGCAAGGCTTTCGTCGCCGACAAGGCGCCGACATAGTCTTCCGTCGCGCCGCTGCGTAGGTAGTATGCATTGAGCGGGCTGGTCATATGTTCGCCGGCGCGCAAGCCGAGCAAATATTCGATCATCACGGCAAGTGGTTGGTAATCAGCTTCGCCCGCAAGCCATAACAACCAATGCCCAATATTTTGGAGTTCTTTGTTCGTGTTTGACGTTAGGCTGGAAAGCCAGTCAGCCCGCGCGTAATTGCCTGACGCAAGTTGCCATAACATCTCCGGGTTAATATGCCACATTGGGTGCCGGAGCGCCCGGGCAATACCCGCGTTTACATTCGTTTCGTCGCCAGCCTGGATGCTCGTAACGATTTGGGCGAGCACTACGAGCTGTTGGATAGCCGGGTGTGCCAACGTATCGTTGCTTTGTTCATAAGCAATCGGTACGTGCAACGCGGCAAGGATACCGGCAAGGCGCCTGAGGCTGTCGTGGCTGCGGGCTAGCACCGCGATGCTTGTATCGGGGCGTTCGTTGCGTTCTTGCTGCACGAGCCGCGCGACGTGGCTGAATTGGTGGTCACGCGAAGCGTAGTTAGCTCGGCGAATTTCGCCTTCGTACGCCGGAGGGTTAGCGGCGCGCAAATCTTTTGACAAGCTTGGCTCGCGTTTGACGAGCCGGTCATTTGCCAGCTCGATGACGCGCCGTGCCGTGTCGAGCACGGCCTGCGACGAGCGATAATTCTTTACCAAGATGAGCGTACGCGCGGTTGGATAGGCGCGTTGGAACGACAGCATGTTGTTGAGCTCGGCGCCATTGAACTTGTATATAGATTGGTCGTCGTCGCCGACTGCCATGATATTCGGTTTACCTTCGGCGCTAAAATGATCGGCGACCAAATGACCGAGACGCATTTGAGCGGCGTTCGTGTCTTGGAACTCGTCAATCATCACATACAGGAAACGTTCCTGGACACTGGCGCGCAAGTCGGCGTGCTGCTCTAACTGCTGTATTACTTCCACGAGCATGTCCGCGTAGTCGTAGTACCCGCGGCCATGAAGCGCGTCGCGGTACTGCTCGTATACACCGGCGAGATATTGCCACCATTGGTTTCGCCGGCGTTCGTCGTGCATTCCCTTCAGCCCTGCTTCTGATTGGATCCAGCGTGACTTCCACTTACTGGTATGCGTCAGCTTGCCAGTTGGCTCGTCTGTGGCTATGGCAAAATCCAAGCTGTCTTGGATGACCGTATCAAGCGCTAGCAACGGCGACATATCAGCGCCGATTCCCTGCGCGGGCAGCCCGGCAACCGCGCCGTGGAGCGCCGGCAATCGTTTTGCGCTGAGGGCTGGTGCAAGAGCATTAACGAGAAGCGGCTCGATCTGGTCAATATAGGCCAGGTTCAGGGTGATAATCGCCCGCAACTGTTCGGGCGTCAATCCGGCTTCTTTCGCGAGCTTCAGCGCTTGGCGCACCGGGCGGACCTGGGTGAACTCACCAGCGAATGTAAGGCTGAGCGGGTTGTCGAGCGGCAAGTCGCTGAGAATAGATTCAATGATTTCCAGCTGTACAGCATCCGATGCCGCGTTGAGCTTTGCCCCATTCCAGAAGTAATCAGGGTACATGTTCATGATCTCCGCCGCAAAACTATGGAACGTTTTGGCTGTGACGGTGCGAGCGGATGGCCCGACAAGTTGTACCAGCCTAGCTCGCATGTTGGCTGCGGCTTTGTTGGTGAATGTCAGGCACAGAATCGCGGATGGGTCAGTGTCCGTTTTTTTAAGTATGTTCGCGACCCGGGCGCTGAGTAACTGTGTCTTGCCGGTTCCGGGACCGGCCACCACTAACAACGGGCCGTCGATGTGATCGACTGCTTCACGTTGCTCGGTATTTAGCTTCCGGTACGCTTCCTCAAACGTATTCATCTCTTAGTATTATCGCACATCGCGAGATTGTTCATAAGCTGTTGCCGCGGCTGCAGAATGTGTATCATGAGAGTATGAATGTGTTGGTTCTTGGCGGCGAAAGCCCTCGGCACAAAGCATGGGTTCGACAGGTTGCTAATACCTTGCAGCCACACTTCGGCCGCGTCGTTTTCCTAGACTACCGGCATTGGGATACTGGGGAGCCAATTGATATCGGGCATGAGGTCAGCGAAGCGGCGAAGCTGATGGAAAACCTTGAAGAATATATTATCGTGGCGAAATCGATCGGTACGGTTATTGCATTACTCGGGAACGCACGCGGTGTGCTGCACCCAAAGCGGTGCGTGTTCTTGGGGTTGCCACTCGGGGCTATGCACCGTATCGCTGGCGTCGAACAGGGCATGAAACTATTACCGCCAGTTACGGTCGTGCAAAACGACCACGACCCGCTCGGATCGGCAGATGAAGCAGCATCGTATATCAAAGAGTTCGGAAATGGTGATATCTCCGTACGGCCCGCACGAGGCGAAACCCACGACTATGTCGATTTTGGCCTGATCGAAAAACTGGCCGTTGCCTGATCTATTTGCCGGCGCACACGGGGCATGATTCTTCTTCGCCGAATTCGGTCATCCATTGGCCAGTGGCTTTCCACCATGGCTCGAAATCATGGAAACCTATCCAATCAGCGCTTTCGCGCAGTGCCCAGCCGAGCCAGCCGTAAAAATGGAATTTGCCCCAATCCACGGCTGCCCAACGGGGTCCTGCCGGTATGATCGATATTGGTTGCTTCGGGTGGTATTTTTTCTGTTTTTTCCCTTCCAATCGGCGGGTCAAATTGCCGGACACAAAGACAGCATCATGCAATGCAGTCTGCGCCATGCCGCTAAATGGCGTGGCTGCGTTGTCACCGATAACGTAAATGTGCGGTTCGCTTTCGAGGTATTCATTGACGACGACTTTGTGCCGCTCGCTAATGGCGAAGTTATTCTGGTCGAAGAATGGGTTGTTGGCAACGCCCGCCGTCCACACGACCGTGTGGCTCATGATGGGCTTGCCGCTGACCATCAAGCTGTCGGCGGTTTCACCTTGTACTGCTTGCCCAAGATATAGTTTGATGCCAAGCCGGCTCAGCTGGTGCCGCACGGCGCGAGATGTTGGCTTCGGCGACCGTGGCAAGAGGCGCGGCGCGGCCTCGATTAGGTCGATATGCACCGCTTTGTGCTTGATGCCGTGGTTTTTCATGATCGACCTAATATAGCTTGGCAAAGCGCCAGCCAATTCGATGCCGGTCGGTCCTGCACCGACGATGACATAATTCACGTCGGGAGTTTTGTCTTCGGTCAACTGCCGGTGCAAATGCGCTTTGAAACGCTCGGCTTCCGCGCCTGATTTTATGCCATAGGCATATTCGGGCAAGCCTTTTATCCCGAAGTAATTCGTGACAGAGCCGAGCGCAAGTACCAACGTATCGTACGGTATGATGTGGCCTTGCTTGGTATGTACTGCCTTGTGTTCGCGGTCCAGTTTGTCGGCAGTGCCAATAGCGAGTGTCACGCGGTCCAATGGTAATATTTGGTCCAGCGGGATACTCGACTGTTTGTGCAGTCCGCCAGTGGCCGTGTGGAATAGTGTTGGGTAGTAGCGGAACGTAGGGCGGTCGGTCAGGAGCGTGACCGCAACGCCTTCGTTCTTTGACAGTTCCAGCGCGGCTTTGATGCCGCTGAAGCCGCCGCCCACGATTAACACATGATGTTTATGATGAGGATGATCAGTCATGCTTATGATTAAACCACACTCGGGATCAGATGTGTAGGAGGCGCGGCCAATCTTAGCCTGCAACGTGCCAAAAGTGCTCGAACATACGCCGCATCATGGTAGCATGGCTTTCGCTGATAATTTCCACCCCAACCTTTTCGCCATTCCGCCAGTAATACGTGGCGGTGGTATCGTTGTATATGCAGATCTGGCTTTTGAGCGGCAAGATAGTTGGCTCAATTTCGCGGTAGCTGTATCGGTGCATATACGCGTCGTTAAGGGTGAATGGCTTTTCCTTCTCGCCAGGGTTCAGGATCTCACGGATAGTATAACCGGCGGCAACTGTCATGGCGCGGTGCTTTTCTGCCCAGTCGTGCTCTGGTACCAGGTCTTGGATTGTCCCGCTGCCAAAAATAAACTCTTCGCCCCTGGTCTTAAGCTCGTGCCATAGCATTTGTTTGAAGCCCTCAATACCCTCGTATGTCAAGACAATAAAGCTGCTGGCCTCTTGCTTCTTTATTTCTGAAAGCGTGGGCATTAGTTGGCTGAATGCATTGCGTTGGCGCTCCAATTGCTTCTCCTGCGTAACGAGCGCGACTTCAAGTGTTGCGGGATCGGCGGCAACCAAGAATGTTCCGCGGTCGTCAGTTCGTTTCGTGATGAGGCTTCGTTTCTCCAGGTCGTCAGCCAATCGATAGACTTTCGTGCGGTTAATGCCCGTCGCATGCGCCAGCCGCAAATGGGTGCTCGGCTCCTTGAGTAGTTCCAGGTACAACCTTGCTTCCTCTGTTGTTAAGCCGAGTGTTCGCAGCTGGTCAAGAATTATGTCCTTGTTGTTCATCATGGTGAACAGTTTAGCATTTTCGCAACATTCTGCAATACTTGTCATGTTCTTGAATGAATGGAGTTATATGGAAACTATACATGAGCTAATGCCTGACTTGAGAGAAGCGCTGACGGCCAAGGCTATTACTGAGGTATGGCTCGATGGACAACAATCACCTACCCCCGTGAAAGCGAGCGAATTATTCCACAGTAAGGAATTTGATTTTTGCATTGAAGAGCGTGCCGACGAAAAAGGCGACGTCCGAGTGTCGACTTTGTTTGTCCCGCAAGGGCAGAAATCGCCGAGGTGGCTGATCAAGGCCGACGCTGGCGACGGCAGGTATGTTGAAGAACAAATTGGCATGTCTGGAAAGGGCTGGTCCGTGTGTATGATATTGACGGTAAACTGGTTGCCGAGCACCGCCTGGATGGCGGCTTGAGCATGGACGAGATGGCTGCGGTGATTATTCGTCCCAACGACGCATTCCAGGTCGAGGCTGATGACGTACAGAACCCCCGATTGCAGCGACTCGGCTTAGTTGGAGGTGTCATGGTAACCGCCGTGATGCGTAAAGTGCCGTTTGATATAAACTTTGAAGAGAAGATTTAATAAGACGAAAAGAGGAGCCGATATATGCAGAAGATTTTAGTGACTGATTCCTTGTTCATTTTTCCTGAACATGAAGCGCAAATGCGCGATGCTGGCTTTGAAGTTGAGCGCTTGGACAAAACTCACGCCACCGAGGATGAGCTTATACAGGCATTACAGGGAAAGGCCGGGTACATTATCGGTGGGACCGAGCGTGCCACCGATAAAGTCTTGGGATCAACGACTGACCTGAGGGCAATTGCCTTTACCGGTGCCGACTGGCGGTCATTTGTCCCTGGATTCGAAACTGCCGCCCAAAAAGGCATAAAGATCACGAACACACCTGGCACGACGACATATGCTGTCACTGAATACACGCTCATGCTGATGCTCATGATGGTCCGGCGCGTACTTGAGCTGGGCAGGACCGGCAGCGCGACATTCATAACAACGAACAGCGTCACGGACGTACAAATCGGTCTATTTGGAATGGGTAGGATTGGGGAACATATTGCGCGAATGTTGGCTCACATAGGTGTCCGTAACATCCACTACACCAATAGGACCCGTAAGGTAGAACTGGAGGCTGAGCTTGGCATGGTGTATTGTACCCCCGAAGAATTGTTCGCGACTAGCGATATGATATCCAATCATGTTTCCTCTGCGGCGGGCGTTTGCATTACAAAAGAGCTGCTCGATACAACTAAAGAGGATGTAATATTCATCAACACCGGCGCGGACAGTTTTGACATGGACGCGCTCTACGACCGGCTCAAGAACCACGGCGCCCGTGCCGCGTTCGATACGCCGGTCAGCCAGGACGATGACCGGTATATGGGCTTGCCAGCGCATATTTGGTTCTCGTCGAACGAAGGCTCGGCATATAACACGCATAAAACACTCCAGACGAGCAGCGATTTGGCGACCAATTCGATCATTAATGTGCTAACATCTGGGACAGACCAGTTCGTTGTAAACTAACGGAAAGAACCCCTTAATGAGTGTATTCGTAGAAAAAGCTTTCGAGCCGCCAGAACATGCGCGTTTGGGCAAATATGTGCTCCACCCGCTTAGTCCGAGCGACGTCGAAGTTGACTGCAATGCAGTGAACGAGAATGCCGCCTTGATTCGTCGGACTCGTGGCGGCACCTGGCCCCAGGGGCCCATAACGCTAGATGAAGATCTTGGCGATTTGCAGGAACATCAGCGGCAGTTTGGCGAACGGGAAGCATTCGCGTACGTCGTCGAACATGCTGGCAATGGCGAGTACGCCGGATGCTTGTACATATATCCGCCACATCACCCGTTTGATGACACCGACAAAAGCAGCATGCCCGAAAATGCTGACGCTGCGGTAAGTTTTTGGGTAACCCAAGCGGCCTATGACGCTGGTGTTTACGGTGATTTGTGCAGGCTCGTACCGGACTGGCTTCAAGAAGCGTGGCCGTTCCAGAATCCATACATTGCGAACCAGCAAAAAGTATAAAATCCACGCGGCGTCCTTGATTTTGCATGCCATTACCGCTTAAGCTTATGGTATGGATGAATTCAAGGCAAAGCTTGCGAAAGCTGGGTTCAAGGGTGATATCGACGATTCTATAGAGACGCGGGACTTCTTCAGCCACGACGCGAGTATGTTCGAGCTGCGGCCGAAGCTGGTGGTGGCGCCCAGAGATAGCACGGATGTACAAACGCTGGTAGGCTTAGTCGCGAAAGAGAAAAAATCGATGCCAAGCCTGTCGGTGACCGCCCGGAGCGCCGGGACAGACATGGCCGGGGGCGCGATCAACGACTCCATTATTGTGAATTTCCAAAAGTATTTTACGAAGATCGAGCGCGTTACCGCTGACGAAGCGCAAACGCAGCCAGGTGTGTTCTACCGTGATTTTGAGGTGGAAACGCTAAAACACGGCGCGATTCTCCCGCCCTACCCTGCTTCGCGCGACCTGTGCAGTGTTGGCGGCATGGTCGCGAACAATTCGGGCGGCGAGAAATCGCTTGAATATGGCAAGGTCAAGGACTTCGTGCGTGAATTGAAAGTCGTTTTTGGCGACGGCAAAGAATACACAGTCAAGCCGCTCAACAAGGCGCAGCTGCACGCCAAGATGGCGCAAGGCGACTACGAGGGCAAAATCTACCGGCGTATTTATGACCTGTGCGAGGACCATTACGACGAGATAAAAGCCGCCAGGCCGAAGGTGTCGAAAAACTCTATGGGCTACACTTTATGGGAGGTGTGGGACCGTGAAAAAGGTATCTTTGACCTGACAAAGCTGATCGTCGGCTCGGAAGGCACGCTTGGGTTCGTTACTGACATAACGTACAAGCTCGTCCCGCACCGCCCGCATTCTGGATTGCTCGTGCTATTCATGCATAGTATTAACGATCTGGGCGAGTTGATCCCGACTGTGCTGAAGCACCACCCGGCAACTTTCGAGAGTTTTGACGACCAAACATTGTGGCTGAGCATTCGGTTCATGCCGAGTTTCTTGAAAATGCTTGGGACGAAACGGTTCGTACACTTGCTTTTCAGCCTCATCCCCGATGGCTTTCAATTGTTGCGCGGCTTTCCCAAGCTTGTATTGATGGTTGAATTCAACGGTAGCACAGAGGAAGAAGTACGCCAGAAAGTTCATGCTCTGCACCGCGATTTGTCCAAATTCCGCGCGCGCTACGAAA
>CAZGPZ010000006.1:0-25336 GCA_964527385.1 uncultured Candidatus Saccharibacteria bacterium
AAGCATCTGTCCCCACAGCCGCAGGCGTAGTGCCAACACTTCACGTAGGGTCCTAATAGCAGCCTTTCCTAGCCGTTCGTTGCGAAGGTCGTCGTCCCGCGTCTCGTGCCAGTCATTGATAGGCAATTGATCAATATGGTAGCCCGCGCGGCGCGCGGCAGCGAGTACTTCTACGTCAAACGCCCACCCACGGACATGCAATGCACCGTTGAATATAGCCTTTGCAGCATCGGCCGTGAAGCCCTTGAAGCCGCACTGCGAATCGCTAACATACGGGAAAAACAACGCGCGGATCAGTACATTGCTCGCCAATGAGAGCAGCGTGCGCGCTTTGCCATCGTGTATTTTACTCAGCCGGCGCCGACCGATAACGACATTACTGCCTGCCCTCAGGCGCGTAACCATCAGGGCGATATGATGCAGGGGAGTGGGCAAGTCAACGTCAAAAAATATCTGGACCGCACCGCGTGCTGCCTGGAAGCCCGTCCGGACATCATTGCCTTTGCCCAGCGGCCGCGGGGGCGTGATTACCTGCAAATACGGAAACGTATCGGCAAAGCTGCGCGCGATGCCCGGCGTATTGTCAGTTCCTGCAGCTACGACGATTATTTCCGCCGTGCCCAACTCCGGGTGCTGTTTGAGGTAGGCCGCCAACTTGCGGAGCGTACTGGCAATCATCTCGGCCTCATTCAGTGCAGGCAGGATAATGCTCAGGTCAATGTCCGTGCTCATGTTATAACCACTCCTCAAGCTTGCCCTTCAACGGCGTGCGCGCGAAAATAACACGGTCGTACCAAACATAGTTCCATATGGCGCTGGCGATCGTGGCAAATCCCTTTGCGCCGTTCGATGCAAGCAGTTGCACCCCAGGTCCTGCCAGGCCAAGCATTTGCCGCGCAAATGTATGAAGCACTGAACTAGCTCCTACCACGATGAGCGTCTGCAACCCCCATAACCCCACCAGTGTGACTAGGACGAAACCGATGAACTGCCCGTAGCCGCCCTTTCGGCTGTTACTAAATACCGCATGTTTGTTAGCCAAGAAGCTAAACACCATCGCCACCGAAGTCGATATTAGGTTGGCCTCCCAAGGCTTCAGCCCGAATACGACCATGCCTAGGTTGAACAACAGGAAGTCTATGCCCGTATTACAGATACCGACCAAGACGAATAGGAGCCGTTTATCGGCTACAAGCCGCGTTATATTTTGCATTTTTGTGCGACGGCGCATGTATCACTTGGGATTATACAAGCTTTTTAGGACAAGCGGTACTATCTGCCGTGGCGCCGACGTGTATGGCTCTAGGCGCAAACCTTCGCAAGCACTATTGGCAGGGTTGGGTCGGGACACCGTTGGGTCCGACACGCCGTCCCGCCCAATCATTGGCTGCGCCGTACCAGAGCGCTGCGTTATTGTGCAGATTAATATCGTGTCCAGCATGGGGCAAAACGTACGCCTCCAGGCATGCTTGAGGAGTGAAAAACCCGGCTTCACGCGCCAGGAGCGTTTGGCTGTTGGTGCAGGGCACGACAATACTACAAAGCAAGGCGTCGTTTTGGCCGTCGGCGATAAACACCGGCACCGTTAGTGCTAAAGAAACAGTCGGCAGCAAGGCTACGGGAAGTTGGGCTAGTTCTTCGGCCGTTCCAGCTTGCTTCAGCGACTCGTCAAGCGCTATGACATTCGGGTCGGCGTTAGCGGTGTCGTAAAACAGCTGGGCTCGCACCCCTGGTACAGTCGTGATATAGCCGGCCGAGTAGCCATCATTCGCAAATTTTGGATCAAGGATTGCCGGATAAAAACCGGCAGCAAGGAGCGGCGCTGCAAGCGGGTTAAGCACATGGGCATAGCCGGACAAGATCAGGCCGTCGACGTCATGGTGCGCAGACGCCTCCAGGATGGCTATGCCCGATCCGGCCGAATGCCCAACAAGGATGATTTTGGAAAATGCCGTTCCGCCAAACACGCCGCCGCGCAGGTCGTCGACAAGCTGATGGGTAACGTACGCTCCCGACGTGAGGCTCACTTCTGTATCATTTGGATGGTCGCTTTGTCCCGCACCCAACCGGTCCATATTCAGCACCGCATAGCCGCTTGCCACTGCTGCGGCAAGATACGAATAAGACGGTTCCTCGTAAGGAAAGTCCCAATAGAGATGGTCGTACGTTAGGCCATGGAGCAGCACCTGCACCGTCTTGCCAGCAAGCGCGCCTTGCCAGCACAACGAAGCTTGCAACGAATATTGCGTCGGATCAAGCGCCGAGACATAAACATGTGCCGATATCGGTTGGCAGGTCATAGTGCCACTAGCTGACACTACCGGAGAAGCAATGCCAACGCTAGAGATACTGACAATCAGCGCGAGCACAAGCATAACTAGCCGTTTCAGTTTCATATATGACCCCCACTTATAACGTAAGCATAAGAATAGAGCTGCGCGTTGTCAATCATATACCTAACGCCCGTACAGGCTTCCATCAATGCGTGCCAAGGGCACGCAGGCACGCCGGGGGCTAGCGGCAATATGGTAGGAGTGGTGGCGCTCAAGGCGTGTTAGCCTCAGCACTGCGAAGATGATTACTTCGAGCAGGTCTTTGCCGAGCAAAGGCGGGGCCGCACCATCAGCCAATAGTGGCCTCGTGTTGCGTGACGCGTACAAACTCCGCTTCTGCCGGAATTGTGACGACATGCCAAGACCTTCACCAAATGGGACTTCAGATTTTGCCGGCGTTACCGGTGCGACCTATGCTTCGACGAACGTGAAAGCGAAGCCGGTTTTGCCGGCCCGACCGGTACGGCCGATGCGGTGCACATAGTCATCGTAGGTTTTCGGCGACGAGAAGTTAATGACGTGCGTGATATCGCTGACATCAATGCCGCGGGCGGCGACATCGGTTGCCACGAGCACCGTTATCTCGTTTGCCTTGAACTTGTTGAGCGCGCGCTGGCGTTGGCCTTGCGTCTTGCCGCCGTGTATAGCGTCAGCTTGGAAACCGCGCGCCTGCAATTCTTTGCTCAAGCGCTCGACACCGTGCTGCATATCGTCAAATACCAATGCTTTGGGCGCTTTGAGCAGCAGGTCGTGCAGGCGGTTCAGGCGGTCGGTCTTATCGGTATACGAAATGACCGCTTGCTCGACCATGTCGGTCGTCTCGCCGGTCTTGACCGAAACGGTCACCGGGTCATGCGAAAATTCAGAAATCAGCCGGGCCACCGTCGCGTCAAGCGTCGCGGTAAAGAAGAACGACTGCCGCTTGCTAGGCATATTGCCCAAAATAGAACGGATGTCGTTGACAAATCCCATGTCCAGCATACGATCGACTTCATCGAGCACTAACATGCTGAAACTAGACAAGTCCAGGCTGCCACGTTGCAAATGGTCCTTCACCCGGCCGGGTGTGCCGATGACAATCGAAGGGCGGTTGCGCAAATTCTTCAACTGCGTTCCCATCGACGATCCGCCGATAATCAGCGCGCCGAGCAAGCCGCTGCCTTTGGCAAGCATTTTGCATTCGTCTTCGATCTGCGCGGCAAGCTCGCGGGTTGGGGCAAGGATGAGCACGCGCGCCGAACGGTTGGCAAGCAAAGCATGCAATACGGGCAACGCGAACGCGATGGTCTTTCCCGTGCCTGTGTTCGCAATGCCTACGACGTCACGGCCGGCGAGCCCTTCGGGGATCGCTTGGTCCTGGATAGGCGACGGGGCAGCGAAGCCCTTGGCTCGGATGTTGGCTTGCAATAATTCATGGACGGCAAAGTCTGAGAACGTGTGCTGTGGCACGAAGACCTCAGCCTCCACAGGCCGTGCAGGTTTTACGAACCTTGCAGGATTGATGTAGTCTTTGTTATTGGCGCGCCGTGATTGGCGCTGGGGGGAAGTGGCGCGGCGGCGCATGTTCGGCCGCCCGATGCTTCGGTAGCTGTATGACATAAGAGTCCTTGTTTAGAGTTATTACTCGTGATTGTCGTAAATGAAATCGAGTAATAAGCGTCCAAACCCGGGTTCATCAGAACAATGCAACTATAATAGCATAACTAGAATTAATCCACAAGCCTAAGCCGCCCAACTGATGGGGGCAATCCTGGTAACGGTCTGCAAGTCGATCGGTTCGGAGCCCGCGGTGAAAGCGTGATGTTGCCAGTAAGCCTTGCTGTCGTTGTTCGCGTCGTCGGCGTCAGGGAATGGCGGGTACAGCGGTCCGATCCAAATATTCACGATCTCGTAATCACCGTCGTTGTCTTGGCGCAGCACTAAGCTCAGCTCACGGCTTGGTTCCATCGAGCGGTTCTTGACGAACCGCAGGCTATTGGTTTTCTTCGGTGGCCGGGCATAAAATACCGCGTCTTTGGCATTGGTAGCCACGATATGCGTGTTGCCGATGGCGCGGCCCATGTCTTGGCAGGTTATTACATTGGAACCAGCAAGGTCGAGCGTGAGCAGCAAGTCTTTGACGACACTCAACAAGTAAGGCTGTCGGCCAAAATAACGCCCCGCGGGCGAATTGATAATGCCGACATAAGCCTGCCGGCCATTGCGGGAAATCCCGATAGTATACGTATAACCTTGCCCCATCTACTTACTAGTATAGCTCTTCGCCGTTGTTTTACCTATCGGGCGCCTATGCCCACGCGCTTTTCTATGCTAAGATAAGCTACAAGCAAGTAGTTACATAGTCTTTCCGTTGTTATATTTTGCCACCAGCTAATATCACCTGACGGCCAGAACGGTGGACCGCGGGCGATACAAATTAATGGAAGGATATCAATATGGCAATGAAATTATACGTTGGCGGCCTGGCTTATAGCGTGACGGATGAGGGACTGCGCGAAGTATTCGCCAGCCAGGGCGAAGTAGTCAGCGCCACTGTTATCAAAGACCGCGACAGTGGGCAATCAAAAGGCTTCGGCTTTGTCGAAATGGCTGACATCAAGGAAGGCCAGAACGCGATTACCGAGCTCAACGGCAAAGAAGTCGAGGGACGCACGATCATAGTAAACCAAGCACGGCCGCAGGAAAAGCGTTCGTTTGGCGGCGGCGGTGGCGGCGGTCGTGGCGGCTTCGGTGGCTCGCGCAGTGGTGGCTACGGCGGCGGACGAAACCGTTACTAAATTAAAATAACGGGCTAGCTTATGCTAACCCCATCCCCAAAGGGCTCCATGCAAATGGAGCCCTTTCGTATTCCCCGGAACTCTGGCACTATGAAAAACGTAAAAAAGACAGCTTAGGCTAAAGCACCGGGCACCCAACGGCATCAATTACACCTTGGGCATGCAGTTGGAACTAGTCCGAGGGGAACGATTTTTTCATGTCGATGACGTAACGCTTGGCCATTTGCTTCTTGGTCAGTGAGTCCCACGCCTTATTAATGTCTTGGATGCCGATGACTTCGATCTCTGGCAGGATAGCATGCTCAGCGCTGTACCCAAGCATTTCTTGGGTTTCTTTGATACCGCCGATGCCCGAGCCGGCAATGGATTTCTGGCCGTTGATAAGATCTCCCGAGTGATAGCCAGGCATTGGCTCTATCGGGCCGACCAGGCAGATGGTGCCATGTATGCCTAGCAGCTGCAAGTACGGTGCCAGGTCGTGTGCCCTGGGAATGGTATCGAGCAGGAAGTCAAACTTGTTGGCGGCAGCTTCCATGTCTTTTTCAGACGTCGAAATGATAACGCCGTCAGCGCCGTAGGATTTGGCAACCTCGGCTTTTTCCGGCGAGGTGGTAATTGCCCAAACTTCGGCGCCGAATGCCTTGGCATACTTAATGCCCATGTGCCCAAGACCGCCAAGCCCGATGATACCGACTTTCATGCCCGCGCCGACTTTCCAGTGGCGCAAAGGCGAGTAGGTAGTGATACCCGCGCACAACAACGGCGCGGCATGGGGCATGTCAAGGGAATCGGGCAGATGAAGAACAAAATGTTCAGGCGCGACCATGATGGTCGAGTAGCCGCCCTTGGTATCTGTGCCATCGATAGGGTCCTTTGAGCTGTATGTCCAGACGGTCCCGTTGAAACAACTGTTTTCGAAGCCACGTTTGCATGCTTCGCACTTGCCGCAGCTCTTCACCATGCAGCCGACGCCAGCGCGGTCGCCAGGCTTGAACTGCGTGACAGATTTGCCAACACGGGTGACAATGCCAACAATTTCATGCCCTGGCACGCATGGATATTCTATTTCGCCCCAATCGCCCCTGGCGGTATGGATGTCGCTGTGACATACGCCGCAGTAGTAGACTTCCAATTCAACATCTGTTTCAGTTGGTTCGCGGCGCTCAAATTCGTAATATTCAAGCGGCTTGCTCGCACTCGGAGCGGCGTAAGATTTTGCTTTCATGCACCATATTATTGCACACTATCGTGTCCTGCACAGCTTTATGCCATCAACAGTGGAATAGCAAACAGGCGATCCTCATTCGGACCGCCTGTTTACAAGTGAACTGCCACTACGGCGCTAGCTGAGAGCTGGGAAGCAGCGCGCACTAACGGACGACGACAACTGCGCCGCGAAGCTGCAGCTGCGAGGCATCGCCAGCCGGTTGCAGTTGGGGTGCGCCCGCGGCATTTTGCAAATCCTGCGTTTTCAACGCGGGCTGAAAATGCGCGCTATCCGATGCACTGGCCCCGATGGTACCGGTAGCAGGCTGAATCACTGTCAGGTTTTGCATCGCGGCAACTTTCACCGCCAAGACGCTAACTACGATCGCCAAAGCACAAAAAGCAATAATGAGCCGTTTCATAACGCTCCCTTGTTTACTGGCTGTATTCTATACGATTATTGCTGCTTTGTCAATCATGTAATGAAAGTTGGTTTTGCGTCACCGTCCCGGCTGGCACCCAACGACGCTGAAGCGTATGATAAAAATACATTCGTAATATAGATGAGGGGGCAATATGGGCAAACCAAATCCGGTCGTGCATTTTGAAATGGGATACCTGGATAGGGCGAGAATGATAGCCTTTTATCAAAGCGCATTTGGTTGGAACATGAAAGAATATGGGCCTGAAATGGGTAATTACGTCGTCGCGCAGACGACACAGACCGACGACCAGGGCATGGTACAAAAGCCGGGGAACATCAACGGCGGGTTTTACCAGAAAACGGACGACCCTTTGAGCCAGGCCCCTTCGGTCGTCATATCGGTCGACGATATCAAAGCCGCCATGGATGACGTCGTGAAAGCGGGCGGCAAGATCCTCGGCGGCGTGGACCAAAAGGGCAACCGCACGATGGAACCGCAAATGATTCCCGGCGTTGGCCTCTGGATATCTGCCCAAGACACCGAAGGCAACCGATTCTCGATCTTGCAGCCATAGTCACTACATAATATAGGATTTGTGTTTCACTCCAGCACGCACAGGTTTTGGATCTCTTCGCCTCGACGGGCGAATGACAGCAGGGAGTTTTGGGCTGGGGCTTGCGGGCGCTTCGCCTTGGATATATGATATCGGGCAGATGGAACAACAGCGTGGACGACGAATACTTCGTTGGCTATTTGCCGGCAGCTTGTGTGTATCGCTGGCGTTCGCCATTGCCGGCAGGGTCGAGCTCGATAGGATCGCGCAGGACAAGGCAAACATCGCGCGGTTTAACCCTGCCAACCAGGCAACAAGCGTGCTTATGGCAGAGCAGCACCAACTGGCAAACGACGAACAGGCATTTGACATATTTAGGGACTCGCTTGTGGTTTCGCTGGTGCTAGATGGGCTGACCGGAGCCGCGCTTTTCGTGCAGGCGATAACGCCGCCAGGCGACGAACTGCACCATTACTAGGCAGGCTACCCTAAGAGCATTCTGATTTGGCGTGGCTGTTTGCTGGGCTGGACAGATTTTGGCCTTGCGAAGTTAGATCAACGAACCATGAGCTGGCCGCACCGGCATCACGTCGCGCCATGACGGACGCCGCTACATATAATGCGAATCCAGCTAAACCCGTAACCCTGCACACGCAATCCTGTTATGCTTAAAGGAATGCGCTTCAGAGAAACTCGTAAACGTTCGATAACGAAATCCGTCACATTTCGTTTACTAGTCATATGTTCGGATTTGGTTATCGTCTACGCTTTGACCCATAGGATATTTGATACGGTAGCTATTACAGTTGCGACCAATGTCGCGAGCACAATATTTTATTTTCTGCACGAGCGCGCATGGAATAACGTCGCCTGGGGCAAGACGCGGTAGCGCTTTACGGCAGGGTTATAATAGAAGCATGAATAAACTTTTGCCTATCGCATTGATCATTGGATTCGTGTTCGTTGATTTCTTGTTTTTCCATGACTTTTTCAAGCCAGGCGAGATAATTTCGTCGGCGCAATACCTGACTGGCCTTTTGAGCCTGCTCGTATTTGCCTCGGCTGCAAACCAACTGCGGGCGTCTCTTAGCCACAAAAGTTAGCCCAGTATGATCCATGCCAAGCGCGCTTACAATGACCCAGCTATAGGCGATGACACACGCTTGCTTGTGGACCAGCTTTGGTCGCGTGAGACCAGCGAAGACCCCGAATAGTACTTACGCTGGACCTGGGCGGATGCCAATGTAGACTAGGCCCGCGAAGACCGCCACCATGAATAACGCCAGCACAATTAGCAGCCAATAGCGCGTAAGCGCGCTTCGCTGCATGTTGCTACCAGGTAATGGCAACGTGAAGTCAAATGGTTGAGCATGGAGCACGGCATTGATCGCAGCCAGCAGGTTGGCATTTTTCTCGATGTAATCTTTGCCAACCAGCCACGTTTCGCTCGCGACCGTGGTCGCGCCGAAATTACTATTCATCGGTTGGATGAAATCAATCATGAAAATGTACCTGCCATTCAGCTCCACGAACGTGACAGGGCGCGACGTTTTAACGCCCGTGAAACTCATCATTGAGGACTGGTTATCCGCCACCTGCTTGAGCAAGTCGTTATCCTGACCTACTGCCTGGAAAACGTCTTTTGCCTCCAGTTCGTACATTTGACCGTGCGTGCCGTGCGTTTTCAGCAAAAGCAAAACAGTTTGCGCGCAGATATACAGGACCCCAATGGTGTTTTGACCGTTCGTCTTGTCAATTACTGAAGACGCAACACAGCGGTAATAGGTGCCCTTGAAGTATGACCGTATCGCTTTGTTCTCAGTAAAAAGGCCGAAACCGAACCGTAGGTCACCATTGAGCAAAATCATACGTTTCCTTTGTTTTACTGCCTCTTAGCATAAACGGCAATATTTGTTAAGGCAAGCTAGCAGGGCTACACAAGTGGCGACGCGCCGTCACGACCCAAAGCAGGAAAAAGTACAGGCAGGCAAGGCGCGTTTTGGTATAGTAGCGTCATAAACAAGGGGGAGATTATGCAGAAAATTACACCGAATTTATGGTTTGACGGCAACGCCAAGGAAGCCGTGGATTTTTATGTTTCCGTATTCCCGGACGGCAAGATCACGGGAACGAGCTACTATCCGAAAAGCGCTGCGGAAGGCTTGGCGGATTTCCAGGCCAACCTGGCGGGCAAAGAATTGACGGTCGATTTTGAAATCGCCGGCATGCATTTCACCGCAATAAACGCCGGGCCGGAGTTCAAGTTCAATGAGGCGATTTCTCTGTCTATTGCTTGTAAAGACCAGGCAGAGATCGACTATTTCTGGGAAAAGTTGTCCGCTGTGCCTGCATCCGAGCAGTGCGGCTGGTGCAAAGACAAATACGGGCTCAGCTGGCAGGTCGTGCCCGCGAACATGGCAGAACTCATGGCGAGGCCGGACGCGTTCGCGCACATGATGCAGATGAAGAAGCTAGTCATCAATGGCTTCTGAGACACCCTGCGCAAGTGGCGAGCAACATATTTCAGGGAGCATGACGGCAAACGAGGCCGTCAGCCCCATCCAAAATGCAGGCAAGATTATAGCTAGGCCTGCAGGCGCCGCATTATCCGGTCAAACACCTGCCTAAATGATTCCCAAAGGTTGCGGGGTTGCGTGGGAACGTTTTCTGCCGATGGTGGAATGGGCTGGGTTGCTTCTTGTGCGCCCATCTGCAACGCCCGGCGCAAACTGGCTGCCTGCTCGGCCATAGCACGAAGTTCGCCCGGCATCTGCCCAAGCGGCGGCGCCGCCCCGGGTGTGCCTTTTACACGGTTTATCGTTCTATTGCCATAATACGCGCTGCCAACAAGCCGCCTAGCAGTCAAGCCGGCAAGTACCACGCCAATTTCGCGTGATGGGTATGCGGCGCTGGTGATATGCACGAGCGGCGTCTCGTCGTCGCCACGCTGGTGCATGACTTCGTCGATAATGCTCACTACATCCGCAGTCGTTGGCTGGTTCAAGTAGGTGCCGTCGTCGTGCTGGATCCTATTGATCTGCATCAGTACCACTGGTACGCCATTAAGCGTGCCAACCTCAACAAACTGGCCGTTGGGCTCAGCTCCGACCCGATAATAATCCCTGACATCATAATTAGCTCCCCAAACGCGTGGCACCGCGTGCGGCACGAATCCGCGCTCTTTGAAGGCATTTACAACATCGCCAGCGACATTGTATTCTGTCTGGCCGATACGCCCAGTCAAGCGCTGCGCGCTTGCTCGCTCGTCAGTGCTTTTGACCTCCCGGAACGGGCTCGCTGTCACCATAATGTACTTCGGCTTGGCTTCCGTGTCATCCATGAGCATGCCGATTTCAGCGTACATTTTATGCGGCTGACCGCCTTCGACGACCGCTATCGCGCCTGACAGCCCGATCTCGCTCGGCAAGATATCCAACTCGTGCCCGAACCCAAGGAACGCTGCATTTGCTTCTAGATCGCTTACCTGCAATGGCGTCAGCGGGACAGGATCGCCTTCTGCACGGACAGGAGACGGCGAAGGGAAGACATCCAACGGGTCACGGCCAGTATCCTCTCTATCGACGATGCTCACAGCGGCACGCAACGTTGCTTCAGTCCTGGTTAACACTTCCTGCGCGCGTACTTCGGCGCCTTGGAATCTCTCATGATCTGCCATAATGCCTCCGACTTTCAAGCCAATAAAAGCATATTGTCGCGTAATATACAGCACCTGTCAATGAACAAAACTGTTGAATTGCGCACGCGTCCTAGGCACGTCATTCCCGCGAAAGCGGGAATCCAGTTAATAGACATGGAGATATGTTATCCACTGGATCCCCGGGTCAAGCCCGAGGATGACGCAAGGTCAGGGATCAGGCATAAATATTGCGTTCGGCTTTATATTATCAGCCATCCGGCAAGACACGGTCATGTGCGAGGCAAACTACGGCGCGCTGGCGCGCCAGTTTTGCTATTATGGAAGGATGAAAAGCAAACAATGGCTCCTAGAATTCATGCAGCAGTGGCCGGAAATGGTCATTTCGACTATCAACTCTGAGGGAAAGCCCGAGAGCGCGGTCGTCGGGTTCGGCTTCACGAAAGATTTCGAACTCATCATGGGCACGCCTGCCGGCACGCGCAAAGCGCGCAACTTGCAGTCCAACCCACACATCGCAGCTATTATTGGCTGGGACAAGCGTGGAACTATGCAATACGAGGGCATCGCACGCAGCATGCGGCCAGAAGAAATCGAGACATACACTGAGATATATTTTCAGAAAAATCCCCAAGCACGCCATTATCATGACGACCCCGAGGAACGGTACTTCCTCATCACGCCAACCTGGCTCCGCTATTCAGATGTAGCCCGCTATCCGTGGGATATCACGGAACTGAAGTTCTAGATGCTCTACGCCAAGGATCCGCGCGTCGATGACTACATCCAATCATTGCCCGCGTGGCAGCAGCGTATCGCCCAAAAAGTCCGCGACGTTGTGCATACCGCCGACCCTGCAGTCACGGAGACTATTAAACGAACCACCCAACCGTATTTCGTGCTGGAGGGCAATATCTGCGCCCTCATGGGCACCAAAGACCACTTGAATATTTTCATCTACGACCCGATCGCGCCTGACCCCGAACACATCATCAACCAAGGGGAAGGGAACAAAACTGCCCGGGCGATACAGGTATACCAAGACGACAAACTGAACGAACCCGCGCTGCTCAACCTGTTCAAAGCTATCATCGCCCGCAACCGCGCCGGCGGCTGGCGCAGAATCTCTCACTGAATAAATTCTAAAATACGGCATCAGCGATGCACACCCGGGAATGATTCGGGGTAGCAGTTCAGTTCTTAGCGACGGTATAAGCGCATTACCCACAACTGACTTGTCCACAGTTTTGTTGTAATATTGTCATACATATAAACAGAGAGGATCCAGGGGTGTGATACACATTTTTGTGATATTTATCACAGTTTATTATTGACAGCCGCATTTCTTGCTTTTATAGTTCCTATATCAGATACGGAGCATAAGGAGGACATATGGCAGACGCAAACACAGGAGAAAACCAACCAGTAACCCAGCAGCTAGACCCATACTTGGCGACACGTGCAGATGCTATGAAGGAATCGGTGGATGAGGCATTTGCCGGGGTTGGCCGGCCAAACGCGCAGGTGGAACACGAGTTGGAGGGACTTGATGCTGCATTGACAGCACTATTAACCGCGAATTCCGCAGGCATCATTGAGCTTAGGAACGGTGATAACAGTACTGTCGCTGGTGCGCACAAGGCAATGAACACACTGGTAACACTTAATCGCATACCCCATACGACACGCGTGCAGACAATGTCTATGAGCGACCCCAACCACCACATTGCCGTAGATAAAGAGATAAAGGGCACCCAGGCTACTCACCGTGCATTACAGTACACATACGAGACACAATTCGAAGGTGACGAGGAAACGCCACCTATCGATCCTGAATTTCTTCGCCAAGCTGATGAATTAATTGATGCGACCGCCGACCGGCCATATCTGCTCCACGGGCTCATGTTCATCGCGATGCATGCGTGGGCAAGGAAGGACCGACGGGAGCGGGCAGAGTACGTCGCGTCATTGCTTGATGAATCACCAGTCGAAGAACATATCCTTGTACCAGCACGGAAAGCACTGGGGGTAATAGAACGCTTGAAGCAAAATAATATTTTAGGGAGAGCTTTCAAAGTAGGGCATGCAGTCATGCCTCATGCCCTGGAATCTACCGGCAAACACGCTGGCAAGTTGGTTGGCGCGTTTACCGATCGTGGCATGGTTATCCAGAATTACCTTGAAAAAAGAGCACAAAAACAGGCTGACAGTTACCTCAAAGACGACCAGGACGGCATTGCCGATGGACATTATCGTGTCGAACTCACGCTTGAAGGCATACAAATCGCCCTGTCAGACCAGAATGGCAGCATGATTCCTTTTGACAAAACCAGGACCTCGGCTGATTACTCCGCCTTGGCCATGGCTATCGCGCTACGAATACCGCTGCGCATGCCAGAAATATTCGTGGACCCGAATGCGTCGAACCGAGCAAAACAGGTAGCATTCTTCGCGATGCGGTGCGCGGCCACCGACCTTGTGGAACGCCCAGATTACTCTGTCCTACAGAAAGCTGCGGCCCGTTCGGAAGCCCTTGCGGCGCAAAGTGCCGGCAAGCTGCCTAAATAGCTAATATTCGACCGGTTGTACGTGGGCAGGCCGTTCAGCATTCAGTGCCAAGCCAAGTGCTCCTGTTAGCTCGAGCAGATGCATAACGTCAAAATCCAATACTGGTGTGCCCTTTGAATCCGCTGGCTCACCGACGATCACTGGCTTTGGCACGATGTCTTCCGCGTAAAAATATTCGAGTCCTGACATGGTTCATCCCTCCTTCGTAGTGAAGTAACAAATTTGTGTTTTGTGCGATAACACGCGCGGTCGCGACAAATCAAACATGGTTAAATGGATGTAGGTGAAACTTCTGGCAACATTTACCGACCCCTACAGTGACGACACAAGCAATTACACCGAAAGGGTTGCCGGCAGGGCAGTGATATTCGACGGGGAAAAGGTCGCGCTGCTGCACGTCGTCCAGGGCGGCTACTATACACTGCCGGGCGGCGGCATCGACGATGATGATATTGTTACGGGGATGGCACGCGAGGTGATAGAAGAGACCGGCTGTGAAGTAGCAATCGGGCAAGAAGTCGGCATGGCGATCACTTACTTTGACCGCTGGCACAACAAACAGATTGACTATTGCTACATCGCCCGCAAAACGAGCGGTGGGCAGCCTACCAATCACACTGCATTCGAGGCCGCCGAAGGCTACAAGCTTACTTGGGCGCCGTCGATCGATGCCGCTATCGAACTCGCCGAAAACACGTCTCCTATTCAAGCTGACGCAAAGCTAGTCCGCGCCCGAGATCTGCTTTTCCTGCGCACTACACGCGACATACTCCCTAGATAAAACTAAATCTTGCACCGTGCCAGCAACTATTAGTTATTGAGCTAAATTAGGAAGATTAACTATTTCACCTGGAGCCCCGGTCAAGCCGGGGATGACGACCATTCTACATTAGGATAACCGGCATAGGCGACATGAAGAGCATTGCGTCGCCCGTCATTCCCGCGAAAGCGGGAATCCAGTTGAAAAGCAGTTGCGTATAGCGGTTACATGCTAAGGGCTACCAGCTTTTAGCTATCAACCCGAGGATGGCTGTGACTGGATATTTTGCCCACAAACATTGACATACCCGAGAACCTTGATTAGCATAACTTATATTAACGGAGGTATTCGCTATGAGTGGACAAGACCCTGAGTCAGCGCCCCGGCTAGCGTCGCGCGATGCCCTTGTGGCACAGGCACGCCAATGGCACGAAAACCCGCCAGAAGAGGTTGCTTCCCTAGTACGTAGCCAATATCTGCTCGACGATATCGACGCCATTACAAGCGCCCTAGCCGAGCAATTGCCAGCGCAATACGACCCACGCGATTACGCTATCGTCTCTGAGCGGGAAATATACCGGCGGCTGCTTTCTTTCATCCCGAACGACGGTATCAACCTTGAACAAGTTAGCGCTTCTGCCGAGATGCTCCGTTCTTATGCCGACGGCTGGGTACGTAGTACCTGTGGCGATAGATTCATCGGCGAAGTCACCGCAGCACGGGAGGCAAGCAAGCGCCAGTTCGACGCGCTTCGGAACAATGGACTGCTAGGGATGGCGGCGCTCCGGCTGGCGATTGACGCGCTATAGTAGCCCTTGCACATGGGGAAACTACTTCAATAGCCAAGCGATGGCTTCTTCGCGCGTGGCAAAGTTGCCAACCTTGCCGTCAAGCCGCTCGATGTGCGTCATCATGTCGCGCACGGCACGCAGGCGTTTCGCGGCATTATAGCTGGCGCTTTTGTCATAATCCAGTTGCGAACCGATGATTGCCGAGATATTACGGGCGCCGATGTCCATCATGCCTTCGCGGCTGGCATCAGATAGAATGAGCACTGACTTTCCTTGGGAACGAAGCTGTTTCGCATACTTCTCGACCTCATCCCAAAGCGCGCGCATGGACGCCTCGGTCTGATCGCCGATTTTCTGCACGAAAATGATGTTGCTGGCAAGCAGGCTGACGCTGTTCTTTGTCTGTTGTTGATTCATGATATACCAGGTATAGTAGTGGTAAATAGGCGCTTTCATAATACTGTGACGTAGGAGGAAGTACTGTGAAAATTCTTGTAGTAGAGGACGACCCGCTGATCCAAAGGATGTATGGCCGCTCGTTGCAGCAAGCCGGGTACACCGTCGCGTTCGCCAATAACGGCCCGGAAGGGCTGAGTGCTGCCACGAGCGAGCACCCCGATATTATTCTCATGGACGTCATGATGCCCGGCATGGACGGCATAGAGGTACTGAAAGAGCTGAAGGGTAGCCAGGCGACAGCGCCAATTCCCGTCATCATGCTTTCCGCGAACGACGACCCGGAGCTCATGCAGCACGCCCTCGAGCTGGGCGCGAAGCGTTATTTGTCCAAGCAAACAGTCGAGCCCAGCCAAATCGTCCAAATGGTCCAGCAAACAACCACGTAATCCAATTATCCCGGACTCGCCGTGCGTAGGTTGTTGCATCTTGAGTGCTGCAACCGGATAGCTGCTCGCAATAAACTAGCTGGACATAACGCATTTGTCCTCTAAGCAGCTATATTATATGATCATCTCATGTCTATACCGTCTAAGGAAGTAGCGCTACAGTACCACCGGGTGATCTTTGCGCGTGACGCCATACACACGAAGGCCGCGATTGGCGGCTTCACGGTTAGCAGATCGGAAGCGTACTATCTTGCCTCCGCCATCGCGCGGTTGGACGACCCCAGAGCCATACACCAAGCTGACGGCACAGAACCCTTGCCAAGCCTCGATGTCCTGGCAGAGGCATACCACGAATATAACAACCTGTCCGGCGGTAATCAGCAGCAACTTAAGCGCATCGTCCGTCATATCCTTGAAAGGTTGTGTGATCCTTTACCGGAAGCGCGCCAACAGGGAGAATTAGTATTCGAAGCTGGGGATTACTGTGGTTTTGCCGAACGCGGGTTTGCATCGGCATGTTGGCAAATCAACGGGGACGACGAGCCGGCACAACATCAGCTTATAAGCGTCTACCACACCGCTGCTGGGCTGCCTGTTTTCCTGCGGAAAAACACCGACGTAAGCACCGCGCTCGTGCTTGAAAGCATCGACGCAGGCGGCTTATTAGTCGCCCCAGGCACAATCGCCAAGCTAGCTGCTGATATGGATGACCATCTGACAGGCGAGGTTACACTGGGCGCCGCGCTCAACCGCTACAAATTGCGCACATACGAACTTCCTGCGACGGCCAAGTTTGAGGCTGGCCGGCTGAGCGCCTGGGCGTTCTCCGACCCAAACGACAGGATACTTTTCGCGATCGACCACTGGGACGAAGATACCATCGAATACCAGGCTACGAAAACACGGGAAGTTACCGTCCTAGAGCTTGACGATTTCCGTGCTGCTGCCGCCCATGTCATGGAGCTATGCGGCACGCGCCATACTAGCGCCACAGCCGAAGAGTAACCGATCCAATATGGGTCATCAAACCAGCCTCACCACCGCCCAACCCGGCAACAGCAAGTCCTAATAACTACTTCCCCAACAGGTTGACATATAGTTGTCTAGGTGTAATAATTCTTGGTCATGAATGATACACATGAAAATATAGGTGGTGGAACGTATCAATTTGACAGCGCTCTTGTAGGGCAACAGCGACAGGTAGCGCTGGGAAATCTACAACAGCGGATTGAATACGTCATGCGAGGGAACGAAGCTGGCTAGAGAGACCTCTTGAAATGGACAGCTGAATACTACCAAAAACTGACCGATTGGTTGGAGGCTGCCTCCGGTAAGATATATAAAGGTTGGGTCAAGTCGCCGTTCGCAAAAGGCGGCGAACGTGCCATTTGCGACGACGTGGCTAATCCACGTGTTATCCTGACAGATGATGAAGTTGGCCTGGCAATGCTTCACCCACACCCGTACGTCGTAAGTGCCGCCGGACTAAACTACCGTTATACCTCACTCGACCAATTTCTTCATATGTGGAACATGGCGAACTTGCCGGATGCTGATAAGGCAGCCATCCTTGCCAACCAGGCAGCATTGGCAGAACAAGCTGAATAAATAACGTCCACGCCGCACTAACAGTGCACGGGCGCGGAATACCCCCCCAGTTATTCGGGGATTACTGCGCGGTTATGTATCGGGTGTTTGTACACGCACCCGCCGCGAACGATTGGTACAATATACATTCAGTGAAAGTTTCAGATTATACATATGATTTGCCGGATGGGCTGGTTGCCAACCAACCGCCGGAAGCGCGTGGGACATCGCGGTTATTAGTGCTAGACCAGCATAATAATCATCTGGAAGACGCTATGTATGCTGATATCGCCCGGTTTATAGGACCGGGCGATTTGCTGGTGCTTAATGATACAAAAGTTATTAAAGCACGGCTCATAACCCGCAAAGATAACGGTGCAGAGCGGGAATTAATCATCCTGGAGAAGCATGGGCGGCGCGACGACTGGCACGAGCACAAAGTCATGTACCGCCGAAGCCTGAAAACGGGTGAACATCTGCACATTGGCGACGCGGAAATTATAGTTGAGCACATTTTGGGTGATGGGCTGGCAACTGTCAAAAGCACTCACGACCTGCTGGAGTTAACTGAGCAATATGGCAATGTGCCGCTGCCGCCGTACATGCACCGCGACGCCACGCCATTAGATGTGCAGCGCTACCAAACTGTTTGGGCAAAGGAAAAAGGCTCGGTCGCGGCGCCTACTGCTAGCCTTAATATGACGGACGAAATTTTGGATACGCTACGAGCCAAAGGCGTGCAAATCGCATACCTCACGCTGCATGTTGGGCTTGGCACGTTTATGCCAATACGCACCGACAACCTGGAAGACCATCACATGCACCAGGAATATTTTGAGATTCCCGAATCGACGGTTGCAGCCATCCAGCAAGCCAAAGCCGCCAACAAACGGGTTATTGCGCTTGGAACAACCGTCACGAGAACCCTGGAATATGCATATCAACAGCTCCAGCAAACCCCGCACGACTTGAGCGGCGAAGCAGACATATTTATGTATCCTGGATATCAATTCAAAATGATCGACGGGCTGCTGACCAATTTCCACGCGCCAAAAAGCACGGTACTCATGTTGACCGCAGCTTTTGCTGGCTGGGATAATTTGCGCACGGCCTACGAGCATGCGATAACCGAAAAATATCATTTCCTAAGTTACGGCGATTCAATGTTGATTCTATGAAATTTGCTTTCGTCATTCCCGCGAATGCGGGAATCCAGGCCTGAAACACTATATGACAAAAGGCGGCTATATGTACATTTTGGCAAGCGCAAGGAATGGCACGCTCTACATTGGGATAACAAACGATTTATCTCGAAGAATCGACGAACACGGGCAACACACCGTCGACGGCTTCACAAAGAAATATAACGTGGGTATACTCGTGTGGTACGAGGCCCACGGTTCAATAGAAGAAGCCATCGTGCGCGAAAAGCAACTGAAAAAGTGGAACCGGGATTGGAAGCTGAGACTAATTGAAAAGGATAATCCGCAGTGGAACGACTTAGCGGAAGAATTGTTGAATTAACTGGATTCCCGCCTACGCGGGAATGACGGGAGCAAAGATGAGTGCGCTCGACTTTACTATTACCAATAAACTAGACGGCACGCTAGCACGGGCGGGAGAGATTACCACGCCGCATGGCGTCATCAAAACGCCTGCGTTCATCGTGGGCGGCACGAAAGCAACCGTGAAAGCCCTGTCGCCCGAGCAAGTTGAAAATATCGGCGGGCAAGCTGTTTTGGCAAACACGTACCATTTGATGTTGCAGCCAGGCGCGGAAATCGTGCACGAAGCTGGAGGCTTGGGAACGTTCATGGATTGGCGCAAGCCAACGTATACCGACAGCGGCGGCTTCCAGGTTTTCTCGCTTGGCATGGCATACAAAAAAGGCATTGATGCAACTAGTCACAGCGCAAAAGGCGACGCCGAACTTGCGAAACATTCGCACGGGCAACTCGCCAAAGTGACTGACGACGGCGTGACATTCCGCTCGCATTTGGACGGTTCAACATTAGCCATGACACCGGAAAGTTCGATGGAACTCCAGCACCTAATCGGCGCCGACATACACATGGCGTTCGATGAAGCCACCAGCCCACTGGCTGGCCGCGATTATTTGCGTGAATCATTGGACCGCACGCACAAATGGGCCGAACGCAGCCTGGAACGCCACCAAGAATTAAACAATGAGCACGTAAAAAATGGCGGGCACCTGCAAGCACTATTTGGCGTAGTGCAGGGCGGGCGGGAAGAAGACTACCGCCGCGAAAGCGCTGGGTACTTGAGGGCGATGGATTTTGACGGCTTTGGCATCGGCGGTATCTACGAGCCGGGCGAGATCAGTTCGGTCGTGCGTTGGGTCAGTGAAACGCTGCCCGAAAACAAACCGCGGCATTTGCTTGGCATGGGTGCCCAGCCGGCGGATCTATTTTTGGGCGTAGAATACGGCATCGACACGTTCGACTGCGTCGCACCGACCCGCCAGGCGCGCAATGGCGCGCTGTACACGTACTCGGGGCGAGTTAATATCAAAAACGCTAACTTTTCACGAGAGTTTGCACCTATAGATAACAGATGTGATTGCTACACATGCCAACATTTCACGCGCGCCTATATCCACCACCTCTTCAAGGCCGAAGAAATGCTCGGCGCGACACTTGCCAGCATCCACAACGAACGTTTCGTCGTGCGCACCGTCGACCAAATCCGCGAATCAATTTTCGACGGGACATTCGATGCATTTAAGCAGCGATTTTTGCAGCAATATTACCATGCCGCAAAGTAGCGATCTCACTGCACCAAGATGTTTGATGGCGGATGTGAGCTAGGAATGACTTCGCTTTCGGCGTTGGTTGCTGTGTCAATAACCGATATACCATCACCATTGCTAATGTAAAGATGGTTTTGGTTTGGCGCAAGCGACAGATATCCTAGACCGCTCCCGAGCAGTATGGATGCGGTCACTGTATTCGAACCTGTACTGACTACATAGATCTTATCGGTTATGATGTTGGCGACATATAGACTGGTGCCTGCGCTATTCATAACTAGTGAACCCGACCAATAAATGCCTGTCGACGTGTCGGGAAGATCGAAGGAAGTCATCAGTGAATTATTATTTGTATCAATCACGCCCATGCTGCCATCACTATCAACAACATACGCACGAGTGTAGGTTGGGTTACCAATAATCGCGACTGGTGTCGCGCCTACGTCAATTGGCGAAAGGGCTGTCGCACTCGTCAAATCAATGACATCAACCTTTGTCGTGTCGCTCGCCACGACGTAGGCGCTAGCACTGTTACTACTAAAGCTTACCCTAGGAATCTGAGCACCCCCATGTTCGACGCCTTGTCCGATCGAGTCAAGGTCAACCGTTTGCAATTGGCTCGTAGCCACGTCAAAGATATCCAGCACGTTATCTATGGCACTTGGCGCGCATAACTTCGTGCCATCGGGCGTAAATGCCATGGTTTGGATACAGCTTCCAGCCTGCATGGTTTGTATGGAGTAAGTCGTCGTGTCTATGATTGAGAGCGTACCAGGGACAGGGTAGAGGTCACACTTGCCCTCACCGCCAATGTACAGTTTGGAGCCATCCGGCGATAGTATGGCATTCGTTGGTGTATGCGGCAGTTCCATCGTATGAATCACCGTTGCCGATGGTATATCTATGACAGTAAGCGACGCTGGGAAACCCCAGTCTGGTATAGAGATGGCATACAGTCGAGTATTCGTGCTATTTTTGATCATGGAGGATAACCCGGCAGGAACGCGTACGTTTCTTGTTGGGGTGGCATTATTTGGGTCAATGAGTGACACTGAGTTATCGATCCCTTTATCAATAATTATTGCATCAGGTGGAAGCACGGTATCAGCGCTCCCCGCTGGTCCTTGTGCCCCTTGCGGACCAGCTGGCCCGGGTGGACCTTGCTGGTTCCAGCTCAGCAGGGTCTCGCTAGATGAACATGTAGTGCCATCGGAGACAATTCGCAAACTCCCGCCGTTTGTCTTGACACAGGCATAAATAATGGCTGAATTGTCTGCAAAAACGTGACTAGCACCAACTATGAGCAGCACAGCACACAACGTCCCGAGCAGCGGAACGATCACTCTTTTCATGCAGCTAAACCCTCCGTTATAACTGCACATTTTGCGCCCGCTACTACGCGTGTCAAGCAAATCGCTTACATGACCGCGAGGAGGGCCAGCGAAAAGTATCAACCGTGGCTACCGTTCGTTTATTGCAATGAAGCCGATGAGTTTGTAAAACGAGATCGCCTTGTTGGTTGGAGCAAGGCATGCCACTTCGCAGTGTTGGTACTGACTGTGCAGCACGTGCAGTACTGTTGCCCGCGCTAGGCCACGGTTTCGAAGCTCTGGCACGGTCGTGACGTCTTCAAGCTCCACAAGCCCATGCCTATCGCCATGGTCAATAACAGCAAGCGTCGTTGCTGGGATGAGAGACTCATTATTCCCCATAGACAGCAGCCCGAGAAAAAACCTGATGGGACCATGGCTGGTTCCCGTACCGTCGCTGTCTGCCGCTCTATAGCTTTGACCAATGCTTTTGCCAACTACAACATCGTACACCGCCGCCATATCGGTATCGCCCGGCTCAATTTCCACCACGCGCAAATCGTCTCGCTCGGCTGGACCAGGCAAATCCGCAATCTGCCGCGCCATCCAATTCAGGTCATAGCCTACGTCCAACATTTTGACGCCGTGGGCAGCCATATAACCTTTCAATGCTAAACGTGAATCTAAAATCATAAACACGGACCCGCAATGGGTTTATTATTCGATCATTATGCAATATATGCATGTTGGATACAATAGTCACATTGACAATACGCGTATTGTTGTTGTACGGTGGACAAATCAATAAGGAGAAAGTATGGCAGACGGTGGCGAAGATTTGGCGGGCAAAAACCAGCTAGCAGACAACCATGGCATGCTTGAAGCGCTAGCAACTTTGCCCGGGCGCGACCCGGCAGTGGAGATGGCAAATGGCAACATAGCAGCGATTCCGGCCGAAGGCTGGATTATTCTAGCGAATGTTGCGCCGCAAAATGCCAGCGATGTATTGCTTTTTCGTTACGAGAGCGGAAGCCTAATACTCGCTGACGCGGCAATGCGTGACACGCGCGAGGCAGACAGGACAGTGTCATTGCCCTTTGAACTTCGTGGCCCGCGCCAGTTTAGTTTTGGTTATGCCAGTCACCACGCGCTTTTGCAATATCCCGATGAATCCTCAGGCGGTACTAGCATGGGCTTTGTGCGCGTTCCAAGCGGACGCTTCATAGTAGATGCAGGCCCTTATAGCAGGCCGGAACAGCGAGCAAGGGACACGATGACCTCGCTTGATATTCGTTGGTTCGTTGAAGAGGTCTGCGGCGGCGACTACGATCCAGAGGCCTACGCACCGTTACCGGCTTGCCGGATTACCGACGACATGGGCGAGCTTATGGCCATATTGCGTCAACTCGGCGTAGCCATGGGACTCGATGCAGCAAGCCAAGACGCATTTGCCACGACTGCGGAGTATCAATTACGCAATATGCGCTAGGATAGCGACGATGTTTGTCGATATTCAGTTCGAAGTAAGGTAATACACGCGGTAATAAAAATACCGGTTGATCAGACCGGTATTTTTATTGCTCCTCCAGCTGGAAGGCAGATTTTCCTGTATACGTGCATTGGTTTGCTCGTATTTCATTTGTAAGGTATTTCTTTTTCCGATTTACCGTACTACCCAAACGGTATCAAAGCATGAGCACTATGTCAAGTGGGTATCCACAACCAAATGACATGTGATAATAAGCATACTCTTTTTCGTCATCACCGGTTTTGCGTATAAAACAAAGCAAAATGTTGTAATAATTTTTACAGACAGCCGAACAACATGGATAATACTGCATTACATAAGGTAATGTAGGGGGTTCGGACATGCCAACCGCAAAAACAGTAACCAATACTATGGGGGAGCTTTGGTGGCTCGTGCTTATGCAAAGTGTGCTGGCGATCTTTTTCGGGATCGTTGCGATCTTTTGGCCGGGGCTGACACTCGTCACTTTGGTCTATTTGTTCAGCGCGTTCGTCTTGGCGTGGGGAATCCTGGAAATCGTCCATGCGCTCATGAGCATCGGGAGGCGTGATACATGGTGGTTCACACTGCTATTTGGACTGATCGGGCTCGTCGTCGGCGTGTACCTTGTACGTCACCCGGGCGTGTCGTTCGCCACGTTTATCCTGCTGCTTGGATTGACGCTGATCGTGCGCGGCATATTCGACGTGGTCGGCACGTTCATTGACGACCGTTTGGCAACGCACCGCGTTTTGCTGTTGATTGCCGGCGCGGCAGCCGTGCTCGCAGGCATTGTGCTTTTGCTCCAACCGGTTGCCGGCGGCGTCGCTTTTGTGTGGGTACTTGGGCTCTATGCACTCGTTTTCGGCACGATCTCATTGGTCGTATCGCTCGACACGCGTAATGCGCTTGAGATGTAGTTACTTGCTATACTATAGGAATGCAACGATTACACTTACTACGCGCAACTGCGGCAGCACTGACTATTGCTGTCATCACTGGAACGCAGGCGACTGCGCTTGCTGCTAAGCCCAACCAGGGACCAGCGACATTACCAACAGGCAGTCCCTATATAACAGGACAAATAGGCACTGACGTAAGCTGGCCAAACTGTTCGGCGTCCAATCCTAAAAGCAAGTTCGGGATTGTTGGCGTGACTGGTGGCACAGTATATAGCCAAAACTCTTGCCTCGGCAAGGAGGCAAGCTGGTATAGCAACCCCAGCCTCTACGCGAACACTGGCTGGTACGACCAATCGTCGCACGTAAACCCCAACTTCCCGCGAGTTTGTGTAAGTGGTGATCAAAACTGCCTAGCGTACAACTATGGCTATAATGCCGGGCTTGATGCATTGTCGTACTCCGCGAGCGCCGGTGTTTCGTCCAAAACGTGGTGGCTGGACGTCGAATCAGGAAATACCTGGAATGCGGACACAGCACAGAACCAAAACAGCCTGCAGGGTGAACGCGACGCGCTCGTGGATAGCGGCGCGACAACAGTGGGCGTTTACAGTACGACAGCACAATGGGACGGCATCACCGGAACTTGGAAAAATGGCTGGCCAAACTGGGGTGCAACAACTTGGCGCACCGCCAAGCAGGCGAAAACTTACTGTACCGGCCACGAATTTACCGGCGGCCCGACATACCTGATACAGTTTGCGGGCGCCATTGACCAAGATTACGCTTGTTAGTGCGTAGCTGATCAGCCAAACCTTGAAGTGGATCGTGACAATTTAGTTTCCAAAAAAATAGCGTAGCGCGCGCCGCTCTCGTTGTAGGCTTAGTTGGCGCGCGCTACAGCACTATGATGTGTGATTGCACTTGCCGCGTGCAGTGCGCAAAATCACAGTATGCAGTTGATGAAGGTCATAGCAACGGGGCAAGCAGCGTGATGTAATGGAATGGAGGAGTTAGCCATGAAACGAACATTCAGCGACACGGAAGCAGCACAAATAGGCAAGCAGGTTGGCGTTGATTTCAAACACATAAACCTTGAACAGTTCCGCATTGGACTGTCAGTGGAGCTTGAGCATGGCACTGAGGACACGCGCACCAACGTCACCGGCGACGACTTGGCAATGACCGCCAAAATCGCCTGGGCACACCTGAATGAAATACCCGACTATTACACCCGCCTTACGCGGATGGAACGCCAAGCAAAAGGATCCAAGAGCTAGAGGTCTTCGCCTAAAAAGATCTCGGTGCTCGCCGTACCATCTAAAAAAGAGTCGGGCAGCACCGCGCCGA
>CAZGPZ010000007.1:0-24572 GCA_964527385.1 uncultured Candidatus Saccharibacteria bacterium
CAGATGTGGCGCGATGCCTAATATATACCCTTGACCTGCCGAAGAACATGGAAGTCAGTGAAATTGTTATCAACCGGAAGCAGGCAAAGGTATGAGCGATAAGTCCTTGAGGTGGTTTTCATGAACAGCAATAACCAGCAGACGCTTAAGTCGTACGATGACCATGTACGGGAGTACATCGATGGTACTCCCCAGGAAGCAACTGACGAGTGGAAGACGTGGATGGACGAAAACCTTCGGGCGCTTGATGCGTCGGCAAAAATACTAGAGTTCGGCTCGGCGTTTGGCCGCGATGCAAATTATATGGAATCACTTGGTTACAGGGTCCAGCGTACCGATGCTAGCCGTGGTTTTGTCGACTTCCTGAGAAAACAAGGACACGACGCGCAATTGCTCGACGCGATTCATGATCCTTTGCCAAGCGGACTGGAGATGATTTTTGCATCCGCGGTACTACTTCATTTTTCACGCGACGAGACGGCGGCAGTTATTAGCAAAGTGTTTGGCGCGCTGAACGACGGCGGGCGGTTTGCCTTCAGCCTAAAAATTGGCGACGGCGAGCAAACGACCGATGCCAAGCTTGGTGCGCCGCGCTTCTTCTGCTATTGGCGAGCGCCAGACATCGAAAAAGTGCTCAAGAACGCCGGCTTTGCTGAGGTAAACATCACCATGGCGGAAGATCACAGGAGCGATAAGCCGTACTGGTTGCTTATAAATGCCATAAAAGGATCCGCGGTATGAGTAGCATCAATGACCTGCGAAAGCGCGCGGTTGGTATAGCTGCGCGCTATGCCGAACTAAACAAGCGGCACGGCACTAAAGCGTGGACCGCGAAAGACCGCATGATGGGGTTTGTCACTGATGTTGGCGAATTGAACGATCTGGTGATGGCGAAGGAAGGTTTGCGGCATGTTGATGACGTGGACGCAAAACTTGCGCACGAACTCAGTGATTGCTTGTGGTCAATCCTGGTATTGGCCGACAACTACAGTGTCGATATCGAAGCGGCATTTATGAAAACCATGGATGAACTTGAACAAAGGACCGCAGCATGAGCAAGTACGACTACATTGTCGCTGGGCGGTGGCGTGACCATGGCAAAGTCAAAGCAGTTGTTGATGCTTTGCGTGCCGCAGGCAAAACGGTATATTGCTTCCTTGATAACGAATATGATGGCGACGGCATCAAGCAGACACTCGCGCCAGAACCAGCACAGCTCGTGAAAAACCACGTCGAAGATGTTGACAACTGGCAAACGAATCCGACGTTCCGGAGTATGTTCGAGAATGACATGAGCGGCTTGCGCGATGCGGAAGCGTTCGTGGTCGTGATGCCCGCCGGCTTGAGCGCGCACATGGAACTTGGCGCGGCGTACGGCATGGGCAAGAAGTGTTACGCGATTGGCGAACCAGAAAAAATTGAGACGTTGTACCTGATGCTCGACGGTATCTACTCCGATGTACAATCATTCATTGGCGCAAAAGAAGGCATAGCGGCATGAGCAGTTCACGCGTAAAAATCGTCACGTACGTGCCGGAAGACCATGCAGATGCTATCCGCCAAGCGCTCGGCGATGCTGGCGCTGGCACAATCGGCGAATATACGTTTAACAGCTACACAGTACGTGGTACCGGGCGCTGGCTGCCGTCAGATAAAGCCCACCCCTTCCAAGGCACCGCGGGCAAACTCGAAATAGACGACAGTGAAGAGCGGGTAGAAGTAACATGCGATCGAAGCGAGGCAAAGGAAGTGATCGCCCTAGCCAAGAAAGCTCACCCTTACGAGGAACCGGTGTTTGATATTTATCAATTGTTGACAGGGGAAGAGTTATGAAAGCTAGCGTGAAATGGATGCAGTGGTATGCACAGGACTCGGCGGCGCTCCAGGCGCCGATAGGCGAGCTGGCGCAGAAAATCGGCGCGCAACTCGGTGCCATAGAAAAAACTGAAAACCTTGGCGAAAAATACAAAGGCATCATTATTGCCAACGTTGTGTCGGTCAAAGACCACGAGAATTCCGATCATCTGCACATCGTCATGATCGACGACGGTGGTGTGGCTCAAAATGTCCCACGAGACGATAACGGGCATGTCCAAGTAGTGTGCGGTGCTAATAACTTATACGAAGGGATGCTAGTGCCGTGGTTGCCACCCGGTGCTGTGGTACCCGAAACGATCGGCAAAGAGCCGTTTGTGCTCGAGGCGCGCGAAATGCGGGGTGTCATGAGTAACGGTATGCTGGCCAGCGCCCGTGAGTTGGCACTCGGGACTGACCATACCGGCATCGTTGATCTCACACCCGACCGTCATCCCCGCGAAGGCGGGAATCCAGCCGAAAAAGGAAGCGCCGAAGGCGCTGCATCATCTACTGGATCCCCGGTCGCAGCCGGGGATGACAAATCACCAAAACCGGGTGACGATTTCGCGGCTGTTTACGAGTTGGACGACTATATCATCGACATAGAAAACAAGATGTTCACCCACCGGCCGGATCTTTTCGGCCAGCTGGGCGTAGCCCGCGAGATTGTCGGCATACAGCAAGAGACATTCCTTAGCCCCGAATGGTACAGTATGGACGCGTCGCTGCCAAAACCAGACGGCGAGACACTGCCATTTGAAATTCGCAACGAACTTCCCGAATTGGTGCCGCGCTTTACAGCTATTGTTATGCGCGACGTCACGGTCAAGCCGTCGCCGCTTTGGCTGCAGACGTATCTGTTGCGCGTCGGCGTGCGGCCGATCAGCAATGTCGTTGACCTGACGAACTACTACATGCTGCTTACCGGCCAGCCGCTACATGCTTATGACTACGATAAGGTCAAGGCACTTAGCGGCGACAAACCAGTCTTGGTTGCAAGGTATCCGCATCAGGGCGAGAAACTGACGCTTTTGAACGGCAAGACTATCGAGCCACGTGCCGAAGCAATTATGATCGCGACGGACAAGCAGCCAATCGGCCTGGGCGGCGTGATGGGTGGCGGTGAGACGGAAGTCAGCGACGAGACTAAGAATGTGATCATCGAGTGCGCCACATTCGACATGTACTCTATACGCCGCACGAGCATGGCACACGGCTTGTTCACCGATGCTGTGACGCGCTTCAACAAGGGCCAGAGCCCGCTGCAGAATTTAGCAGTACTGGCCAAAATCGTAGAAGATATGAGTAGTTACGCCGGCGGCAAAATAGCCCGCGAACTAATTGACGACAATCATGTTGCCGGCCGGCAGTGGGTGCATCCTCCAGTGCCTGTAACCACGGGTTATATTAATGATCGGCTCGGCTTGCATTTGTCCGCTGAAGACATGAAGCGGCTGCTCGAAAACGTCGAATTCAAAGTGGAACTTTCTGAAGCGTCATCCTCGCGTATGCGGGGATCCAGCGAAAAAGACATCGCCGAAGGCGGTGGATCCTCTGACTGGATTCCCAGTCAAGCTGGGAATGACGATACAGTACTGACCATCACGGCACCATTCTGGCGAACGGACATTGAGCTCCGCGAAGACATCGTGGAAGAAATTGGCCGGCTATACGGCTATGACCATTTGCCACTTGATTTGCCACTCAGGACTGTCGCGCCGGCACCCAAAGACGAGCTACTCACGCTCAAATCTGCTATTCGTGAAAAACTCGTGAAAAGCGGCGCCAACGAAGTATTGACCTACAGCTTTGTGCACGGCAATTTGCTCGAGAAAGCCGGCCAAAACAAACTAGAGGCATTCCAAATTAGCAACGCGATCAGCCCCGACCTGCAGTATTACCGTCTAAGCCTGACACCAAGCTTGCTTGACCGCGTACACCCAAACGTCAAGGCAGGCTACGATGCATTCGCGCTATTTGAGCTGGGCTTTGTGCACCACAAAGGTTTTATGGACGAAGCAGACGCCAATGTGCCACTTGAGGACTTGCATGTATCCCTGGTGTTTGCAGCTACTGACAAAGCCATGCAGAAAGATGCTGGCGCTGACTACTATGAAGCGCGCAAATACCTGGAAACTGTCTTGCCGGAAGTCGTGCCTATGCTCGTCCCGCTTAAGGAATTTGATTTCAAGGGCGACGTGCCAGGCATGCAGATGTGCGCGCCGTACGAGCCGAACCGCAGCGCGGTTATCGTCTGGAATGATTTGGCGTGGGGTGTGGTCGGGGAATTCAAGCAATCAGTTATAAAAGCGCTGAAGCTCCCGGCCCATGCAGCAGGATTTGAACTCGGCTTGGAAGTTATCCGGAATGCACCGGCCAAAAAGTATCAAGCATTGCCACGCTTCCCGAAAGTGGAGCAAGACATTTGCTTGAAGGTGCCTGCGGTCACGACGTACCGGCAAGTGCAGGAATTTGCCGCGCAAAAAATAGATGCGTTGAAGCCTGCGCAAACGACGTTTGCATTACGCCCGATTGATATTTACCAGCGCGAGGACGACCGCGAACACAAGCAGATCACCTTGCGTCTCAGCATCGCTAGCTATGAAAAGACCATGACCGACAGTGAAGTCGCCAAATTGCTTGACGATGTTGCCGCGGCAGCGAGAGACGTGCTCCACGCAGAAAGGATTTGACATGGCACAGGCGCAGGTTCAAACGGTCCAACTTGCCGGTGGTCCGGTGGAACTTGAATACCGCTTGGCGCCGGACATGGTGGTCTTCAGCCATGGCTTCGGCGTCGGGCGCGACGCCATGGGCATGTTTACGTCGATAGTTGACGGACTGCCCGATGAGTGCGGATACGTGCTCTTTGGCTTTAACGAGATAGAAAACGGTATGACGAGGTTGTCCAGTATAGAAAAGCAAGTTGAAAGGCTGCGACAAGTTATCGCCTGGACGCGCGCCCAAGCTGGCGTCAAGCGGCTGATGATCGTCGCGCATTCCAAGGGCTGTACCATAGCCGCGCTTGTTATGCCCGAAAACGTGCACAGTGTCATTTTATTGGCTCCTCCACTGCACATTGGCAGTGGCTTGCGTCAACGTTTTACGACCCGGCCAGGGACTGTGCGGCGTGGCAGCACTTGGATCGTGCCGCGCTCTGACGGTTCAACGAGTTTGATCGACGATGCGGTATTTGACGAAATGGATACCATCGACGGTGAAAAAGTTATTACGGCATATGCACGCAAGCAGCCGCTATATATCATTGCTGCCGGTGATGACGGTGTTTTACCTGGGCAAGATTACTCACGCGTAGCAGCCATTCCTGGCACAACGTTTACTCTTATAGAAAATGCAAGCCACAACTTTGATGGCGTTTCGCGGAAGACATTGGTGGCCAAGGTGCGCGAATACGTAACGGAAGCATTCAGGAACAAGTGAGCAAGAAATATTTCTTAGCTAGCGTTGTTATTGTCGCCCTGCTATTCGCCTCGTCGTCGCGAGTGGCTGCAGATACCTATGCTTTTACGGTCACCGATTTCTCGGCTGATTATTATTTGACGAATGCTGACCCGCAAGGGCAGATGCATGTCGTCGAGAAAATCAGCGTCGACTTTACCGATAATAACCACGGCATTTTGCGCGCGATCCCGGATTCTTACAAGAATCAATCGCTCGCGGTTCATATCAACAGTGTTTCATCCACGACAGGCGCGCCGGCAGAATACACGTCTTACAAAGAAAACAGCAACGAGGTGCTGAAGGTTGGCGACCCGGACAAAACCGTCACCGGCAAGCAGGAATACACCATCGACTACAACCTCCAGAATGTCATCACATTCTATAACGACCACGACGAGCTGTATTGGGACGTGAACGGCGACCAATGGAACCAGCCGTTCACCAAAGTCCACGTCACGGTGCACGTTCCGCCCGGCTTGCGCGTGGCGGTGCCGCCCGCTTGCTTTACCGGCGCGTTCGGTTCCACCGACAGCAAAGATTGCTCGGCAAGCCAGGGTGAAGGGCGAATTTTGGCAAGCGCTTCAAACCTTGCACCGGGTTTTACTTTAACCTTCGTCGTCGGCTTTGCCAAAGGGTATTTCCACCCGGTGCAATTCTCTGACATATGGCACGACTACGTTGGCTATGTGCTTGGATTTGTAATTCCTGCCGTTCTTATTGGTGGGGCGGGTTGTATCTGGTGGTGGAAACGCGGGCGCGACGCGAAAGGTATGGGCGTCATTATCCCGCAATATGACGCGCCGGACGGCATGACGCCACTGGAAGTGGGAGCGTTGGTTGATTTCAAAGTTGACAACCGCGACCTGACGGCGACAATTATCAGCTTGGCTATCCGCAAATACTTGAAGATCGTAGAAGACGACGATAAAAAATTACTGGTCATCAATCACAAAAGTTACCATCTTGAATTGGTAAACAAAGATTGGAGCGCGCTGAACGCTTGGGAGCAGGAACTCATGGGCGGCCTGTTTGGGGCGCTCGGCGAGAACACGAGTGTCCGGTTGGCTGATATGGCGACGAAGCTACAAACGGAGGCGAAAAGCATCAAGCGGCTAGTGGAACAGTCGCTTACCGACCGTGGGTACTTTGTAACGAACCCCATGAAATATATATCTGTCACCATGGGCGCAATGGTACTGGTTGGGTTGGCCGTTATTTGGAACGTGCCAGTCGCGCGCCAAGGCACGATCTTGTGGGGCGCCGTTCTGGGCGGAGCTATATTCGGCATTTTTTATCATTTCATGGCTGCACATACGGCGAAGGGCGTGGCAGCAAACGAACACATCCTAGGCCTCAAGCTATATCTTGAAGTGGCTGAGAAGGACCGGCTCAATATGCTGCAGGGCCCGGACGCCCGGTACGCTCCACGAACTGATGCCCCGTCACAAACAATCGAGTTGTTCGAGAAGTTGCTGCCATATGCCATAGCCCTGAAGGTCGAAAAGAGATGGGCCAAGAAATTCGAACATATCTACACATCGCCGCCCGATTGGTACGCGGGCAACTACACTGCCTTTAGCGCCGGTTATCTTGTTGGTTCGCTCGGCTCGGGCTTCAATACGGCTATGGTCAGCAGTTTCAGCCCGCCCCGAAGCGCCAGCGGCAGCGGTTTCGGCGGCGGCGGTTTTGCGGGCGGAGGCGGTGGTGGTGGAGGCGGTGGTGGCTGGTAATTTGCGTTAGCCACACGAAACTATTTGGTATTTGACCGCCGCCATTTATAATTACTGGCATGAGAAGAGCAGTGAGGGCCATTGTCTTCCGGGGCAACGACTTGCTCGTTATGAAGCGGGACAAGTTCGGCAAGAAGTACGCGACGCTACCTGGCGGGGGCATGGAAATCGGCGAGCCGGTGGAGCATGCATTGCTTCGTGAACTGGGCGAGGAAACGGGGATTCAGATCGGCGATGCACGGCTTGTATTCATCGAGCACGCTGGCGAACCATATGGCGATCAATATATCTACCTCGCCAATTATGTGGGTGGCGAGCCGCAGCTTGATCCGCGTTCGGTCGAATCCAGCATCAGCCAAATGGGCAAGAACCTCTATGAGCCGGCTTGGCTACCCCTATCCGAATTGGCAGCGTGCGAGTTTATTTCACCGAAGGTCAAGCAGGCGATACTTGGTTGTGTCCAGCGCGGGTTTCCGGCACAGCCGGTAGATATTTCATAACCTAAAAGGAGTAATGATGGCTAGTAAAGGCGAACGGGTTTTTGCATGGGTAGGCGTGTTGGTTGTCGTGCTATCGACGGCAGCGCTGAGTACCGCGGTGATCGTCCAGCAGATTATCGCCGACAGAAATAGCGCGAACACAGCCGACACTCAATCCAATTTGTCGTGCACAGACAACTTGACCGAGCAGAAATTCGACGCGCCGGCAAAATTCACGGTCAAAGAACCGGTCACGACGCTCCAAACCGCGGACCTTGTCGCTGGTTCGGGCACGGCAGCCAAATCCGGCGACTGCCTGATTGTCAAATACTACGGAACGCTTGCCACGGACGGAACGAAGTTTGACGAGAACTTTACGAGCACGCAAGCCTACGCGTTCACGCTTGGCCAGGGAAGCGTTATCAAGGGCTGGGATGAAGGATTGGTTGGCATGAAAGCGGGTGGCACGCGCCGGCTGGTTATTCCGGCAAGCCTTGCATACGGCACGCAAGCATCCGGTCCGATCCCGGCAAACTCAGCGCTCGTATTTGTCGTGAAGTTGCTCCGCATCCAGTAAAACTCTATTTCAAGGCTGAGCCTTGAAATAGGCAGAAAATGCCGTAAAAAGCACAATATGTAGCGTACTTGCGTAAACTGCTTACGCTATTTACAATAAGGTTATTGCGGGGGCGAAAACAAAAAATAATCGCGGGGTAACGAATGGAGGGAATCTTATGGTCAAAAACATCACTATTTTCACGACAAACACCTGTGCCTACTGCGCCATGGTGAAGAAGTACCTGGACATGAAACAACACAAATATGAAGTTGTTAACCTAGACGATCATCCCGAGCGCCAAGCTGAAGCGTTGGCATTATCCGGAGCTTTGACTGTTCCGATTACCGTTGTGACCAAGCAAGATGACAGCCGCGAGGTGGTTATTGGCTACAACCTCGCTAAGCTGGCGCCAGCTGTGGCCTGATCCATTCCGAGGCGATCTGCGGCGTCAAATATTCCGCGCTTCGCTCACCGTATTCCAGATACGGCTCGCTACAGTGCTCGTATTTTCCTTGCATCTCATCCTCACAATGAACCAGGCAGTACTTAATAGCAGGAGGCATGTACAATAGAAGCTATGAGTGATACGACAATTCCGATGCACGATGTGATTATGATTGGCGGTGGCCCGGCCGCTTTGTCGGCGGCGGTGTATACGACACGAGAAGATATCGACACGCTCATATTCGAGCGCGGTGTCATTGGTGGCTTGGCTGCTGTGACGGACAAAGTGGATAATTACCCCGGTTTTCCTGACGGTATCGAGGGGCTAACGCTCGCAAGCAACTTGCAGCAGCAAGCCGAGCGGTTCGGGGCAAAGATCGAGCTCGGAGAGGTCACGGAGATTATTGACGAGGGCGAATATAAGCGGCTGAAAACGACCAGCGGCGATATGCTAGCGAAAGCAGTATTAATTGCGACCGGCAGCGATTACAAAAAGATCGGTGTGCCCGGCGAAAAAGAATATTATGCCCGTGGCGTCCACTACTGCGCTACGTGCGACGGTGCATTTTACCGTGACAAGCGGCTGGTGGTGGTCGGTGGTGGTAACTCTGCCGTGCAGGAGTCGCTCTTCCTGACACGTTTCGCGAGCCACATAGACCTGCTAGTGCGCAGCACGCTTAAAGCATCTGAGGTATTGCAACACGACTTGGACGAGGCAATAAAAACTGGCAAGATCACGGTGCATTTGCATACGGCGACCGACGAAATCATCGGCCAGGACAATCACGTTACCAAAGTAATCGGCACGGATACTCTGACGGGCAAAAAAAGGGAATTTCCCACCGATGGCGTATTCATTTTCGTGGGCCTGAAGCCAAACAGTGAATTCTTGCAAGGATCGAAAATCAAGCTGGACAAAATCGGTTTCGTCGAGACAGACAAACACCTGCAAACAAGCATGAAAGGCGTGTTCGCTGCTGGCGACATCCGTTCCGGCTCCACTATGCAGATCGCCACCGCGGTCGGCGAGGGCGCCACTGCCGCGCTCGTTATCCGTGAATATCTTGATGGCAAGTTGATCCCGCACGCGGAATCCACAGAGGAAGTAACCGTTCCGGTTGGTTAGCCGTAGCGTACAGCATACAACAATAGTGAGGCATACCACGCCTAGACGGTTGTATACCCAGGGAAAAAGTCGCCGACGAGCTGACTTTTTTCCATGCCGCGAGCCTGCATGTCACCCTCGAGCGCTTCAATCATCGGCTCCGGGCCGGACATGTAGATCAATGCATTTTTGGGCGGGTTAGACAGGCCCAGGATCATTTCAGCGCTCAAGCGGCCGCGCTCGCCGCCCCACGCGTTCGACGGCTCGCCGACGACAATCGTGGCGTGAATGCCAGCTCGCTCAAATGTCTTTTGAAAGATGATCTCGTCTTCGTTACGTACACCGTAAATGAAAGTGATATTTCGGTGATCGCCATGGTCGGCCATCCATTCGAACATGCTATGGAACGGCGTCAAACCAATGCCACCCGCGACAAAAACGAGCGGGATCGAAGCGTCCTTCGGCAGCACGAAATCACCCATTGCCTCGGCCAAATCGACGTCCGTGCCGGGCTTGAGGTTGAACAGCGCTTTCTTGAATGTGCTGCTCTTATCATCGCCCGCGTATTTTGTCGTGATGCTGACCAGCTCACCACCGGGCGCGCTTGACAACGTGAACCAGCGTTTGGTCCCTCGGTCATCGGGTTTGTCGTGCCGGATAGTTAGTTCGGTATATTGCCCGGCGGTATAGTCCATCATCCGTTCTGGCTTGAACCAGAACGTCCGTATGTTGTCTGCTTCCGCCACGGAATGCTCAAACGATGCTTTCATGTGCAGCCCCTTAGTTACCCCTTCATTGTAATACGTATTGACCTGCACTTTGAAGTACAATCCAGGCGTGCATATTTACATAACAGCCAACACGTGACACAATCATTAAAACTTGATGGAAACGGGAAATTAAAAATGTCGCATACGGCGGATAATCACGGTGAATCTACGCGGCGGCGTGCAAACAGAAAATAGCGTTTATTAGCCCAAACTCTTGGATTAGATTACGACAAGCCAGAAAGGGAGGTTCCTATTCCGGGTGGCTTGAGCACCGCTGTATTGGCCTATATTTGTGAACTTCAAAGAATGTACCAAAGCGACGCGTGGCGGGCATTTACTGAAGTTGCACGCAGGATTGTCGCGGAAGAAGCAGAAGGAACAAGGCAGGCGTTACGCCCCGGGGCCATAGACAAAGAAGATACTGAACTGACGCAGCGCGAAGCTGTTCGGCAGCATCTGATAGCTGCCATGAAGCGCCAGCAAGAAAAAAGTGATGCCCAGGCACTTGCGCGTGGTGCCGCAAAAGGCCAGCCAGGCGCCGAGCAACTACCCCGCGAAAACAATACAGGCGCGCAAGCGGTTGTCCCGATGGCGCCTGACGAGCAGCTTGAGAAGTGGCTTATTGACTTCATAATGCTGGACCCTTACGTCTTCTTTTCGTTTGATACAGAAGGCGGCGAACCGTTTTCCGGTGCCAACAGCTAGCGTTAAAGTTTCCACATGACCATCTGGTGCGCGGACCAAGCGGGCAAAACTAATCGCGCGTTTGCACTGTTGGCTAGTGTGGAGCGATCGTGATCAGGCTGCTAGTGGCAGCATCAAGGCAGCTTCTATACAATTAATACAAACTTGCAAGTTAAACGACAAAATTGTAATATGTTGTAAAGAAGTTTAGTCGCGGAAAAGGACCGTGTTAGAACAACGAATGGCAGAATTTACAGGTCTGGAGCACTCTAACCCAGATGAACTACCAAGTACTGGTACGAACAACCGCGTGTCGGTCAATGTCACCCCGCTGGGCCCGGGTTGGGATGTTGTTCGGTCGGTGCTCGCCAACAGCCCGGAAGTAAACGCGGCGTTCAAAGAACTCGGTTCAGCTCGCAACAAGGACACCAGCAATCCGGGGCTTCAACATAATTTGAGCACCGAGCAAAAGAAGTTATATGAGGTAATGCGCGCGATTATCAAAGCGAACGGCGGCAATGTGCCGGGCAATATCACAAACATGGCCGCAGCAAAAGCTATGGCTGATCTCGAAGATTTGCTTTCAGATGCGCACGAAAATGCGTTGTTGGATGCGCTGGAGACTGTCAAGGAGCGGTTTCCTGATGGAGATCGTCCAGCATTTGGCGATATATATGGCCAAGGTGGCTTGAATTAAGCTGCCGCGTTTCGGAGTTCACCCCTGTAGGTGTGATATAATTTGTTGAGTTGGAAAGTCATAGCATAACAAGGAAGGATGTACATGGCAGACTTTAATCTCGTGCTCGGTACGGGTGATTTTCAGGATGGTATCGTGAATACTGTCGTCGAGATTCCGGAGGGTTCGACGCTCAAAATAGAATGGCACCGCAAAACTGCGACGTTCAAAATCGACCGGGTCGAACCAAAAATTTTTGCCAAGCCGGTAAATTACGGCTTTATCCCGCAAACGATCGACGAGGATGGTGATGAACTCGATACGTTAGTCATTTGCGACGAGCCTATTACGACTGGTGTGTGGCTGGAGGCGAAAATCATCGGTATCCTCAACTTCGAAGACGACGGCGAGATGGACCACAAAATTGTCCTCGTGCCAGCTGACGACCGTAATACCGGCGACGCCATCAAATCGTTCGCAGATTTAAGCGAGCGCTGGAAGCAGAAGATCGAGCACCACTTCAACCACTACAAGGACCTTAAGAAGCCAGGCACGACCAAAGTCTTGGGCTGGGGCGATGCCGAAGCTGCCAAGAAAATCATCGCCGAGTGCGCCGAGCGTTTTCAAAATAACAAATAGCCATGCTTAAGACCGTCCCGCGTGACGCTATTCTGCCGCCCACCGATGCGAAACGGGTATTCGAGGGTGCGATTTTTGACATCTACCAGTGGCAGCAACCAATGTTCGATGGCAGCACCCAAGTATTCGAAATGACCAGGCGTGCCGACACGGTCCAGGTGCTCGCCATTGTCGGCGGCAAGGTACTGCTCCTTGAGGATGAACAACCGCATGTGGGCATGCGCATCACGCTTCCGGGCGGCCGCGTCGACGCCGAGGACGCCAGCATCATGCAAGCAGCCCAGCGCGAGGCCCGGGAAGAAACCGGCTACACGTTCAAGCGGTGGCGTTTAGTGAATGTGACGCAACCGGTCCGCAAAATGGAATGGTTTATTCACACGTTTGTTGCATGGGACACCAACGGCCGTATTGCCACCAAACTTGACGGCGGCGAAAAAATCACGCTCCAGCCAACGAGCCTCGAAAAACTCAAAGACCTTGCCGAAGGAGATGTGTTTTTGTTCCCGGAAATCAGGTTGATTCTGCGCGCTGCCGATACGGTCGAAACGCTGGAAAGCCTGCCCCATTTTGCGGGCAAACAAGTCGACCGTTAGAAGACTTTGCCAGCTGGCACTTGATTTTGCCTGGCGACCACTCATACAATAGAGATACATACTTCTTATGCAAACTATGATGACGGGAGGGGTCAGATGAAAACACGGGTAGCAATCAATGGGTTTGGGCGGATTGGGCGTAATGCCTTCAAGATCGCGTTCGCGCGGTCGGACGTGGATATCGTGGCAATCAACGATTTGACTGACACAAAAACACTAGCGTACCTTTTGAAACACGACACGAATTATGGCAACTACGACCAGGAAGTCGGGTTCGACGATGAAAACCTTCTCGTCGCCGGCAAGAAGATACGCGTAACTGCAGAGAAAGACCCTGCCGCGCTGCCGTGGAAGGACATGAACGTAGATGTCGTTATAGAGTCAACTGGTTTCTTTGTTGAGCCAGACAAAGCGCGGGCGCATATTACTGCCGGTGCCAAACGCGTCGTTATCAGCGCGCCGGCGAAGGGCGAAAGCGCTGACAGCGCGCCGACAGTCGTGCTGGGCGTCAATGACGACGACCTCAAAAAAGACGGCGACATTTTCAGTAACGCGTCCTGCACGACGAACTGCATCACCCCCGTCGCAGGTGTGGTAGAGAACAATTTCGGCATCGAAAAAATGTTCATGACGACCATCCACAGCTACACCGCGAGCCAGCACTTGCAAGATGGTCCGGGCAAAAACCTGCGCGAGGACCGCGCGGGCGCCCAGAATATTACCCCAACCACGACCGGCGCGTCGATTGCCGCTGCCCGGGCGTTGCCGGCGTTGAGCGGTATCATGGGCGCGCTCGAAATCCGTGTGCCGACCCCGGTTGTGTCCATCGCGGATTTTTCAATCGTAACTAAGCGCGCAGTATCCGTCGAAGAAGTCAACGAAGCCTTCAAAAAAGCAGCGAAGGACCCATTCTACCAAGGTATTCTGGATGTTACGGAAGAAGAGCTGGTGAGTACGGATTTCATCGGCAACAGCCACTCAGCGATTGTCGACTTAAACCTTACGATGGTTGACGGTGGGAATTTGCTCAAAGTCCTGGCTTGGTACGACAACGAATGGGGCTATAGCAACCGGCTCGTCGAAGTCGTTGCGGACCTCGGCAAGTATTTGCACCAGGGCGAACAACACGACCACGAGTAGGCTATGAACATATACCTGGGTGCGGACCACAACGGCTTTGAGTTTAAAAAGCGGATTGCTGATTACCTCAAAAGCAGCGGCTATGATGTCGTCGACGAAGGTGACCAGAAGCTCGATCCTGCGGACGATTACCCGCAGTTTGGTGCTCGGGTTGCGACCGCTTTGCTGGCCGATAACGACCAGGGCAGCCGAGGGATCTTGATTTGTGGCAGTGGACAAGGGATTTGCATCGCTGCCAATAGATTCAAAGGCATCCGCGCGGCGCTGTGCTGGAGTTTGGACGAAGCTCGTGCTTCACGGAACGACGATGACACCAATGTACTGTGCCTGCCGTCGCGCTACGTGTCGTTTGACGATGCCCGCTCGATAGCGATGACGTGGCTGAACACGCCATTCGCCGGCGCTGAGCGGTTCAAACGGCGCATCAAGGAGCTGGATGAACTGCAATGAGCGCGGTGGTTTGCCCGACGATCACCGCTGATTCGGCGGACACGTTCGCGTTCCAAATGCGCCGAGTCGAACCGTTTGCCCGGCGCATACACATCGACGTCGCGGACGGAGATTTCGCGCCGAGGAAACTGATAAACTTGGACAAACTGTGGTGGCCGGCAAACAAAATGATAGATTTGCACGTGATGTACCGGCGTCCATTCGACCATATGGAGCTCTTCGTTGCCTTGCATCCAAACTTGGTGATCGTCCATGCCGAAGCAGAGGGTAATTTCGTGCAGTTCGCGCAAACAATGCGCCGGCATGGCATCGAAGTCGGCGTAGCACTACTCCCCCCAACAGATGTCGAGGCAATCGCGCCAGCAATTGAAATGATCGACCACGTACTGATTTTCTCAGGCAACCTTGGCTACCAAGGTGGCAGCCGGGCGGACCCAAAGTTGCTCATAAAAGCCAAGCAGGCACATGCGCTCAAGCCACGCATCGAAATCGGCTGGGACGGAGGTGTCAACTTGAATAATGCGCGCCAACTCGCCGCAAGAGGTGTCGATGTCCTCAATGTCGGTGGTTATATTCAAAACTCAATAAACCCACAGCGTTCGTACGGACAACTACAGGCTAGCGTGTAAAGCCAATAGAGCACCTTTGGCCGAATTGTGAATGGTCTACAACCCTGAGAAGGCAGATTTTGCCGCGTCGGGTGACGAGTAGACCATATCTGCCTTGAGGGAACCATCTGTATCAGGGCAGGAGGCCTGTAGGCTTGTGAGGGATGGGAATCCACCATCGGGCGTCGGGCTAGATGCGGCGGTCGCCTGCACATTAGGCTTTGCTCCATCTGAGCCGTCTGGCTTCAGGCAGAACACGCCCAGCATGCCTGAATCGGGGCTGCTGAGCGGTGCATCAGGAGCAAGTAATTTTAGAACAGGAGATCCACCGTATTTGTTGCCGTCCGGATACATGCACATTAAAGCGCCAATGCTTCCTAGGTCACCACCGTTTGCAATTGACGTCGACCCGGGCTTGACAGACGAGTCGCTGACAACTGGTAGTCCACCGTCAGGACAGGTTACCTCGTAGGCCAAGAACGAATTATTCAAAACACCTGCCGCAGTAGCCTGGCGAGAAGCTGCGCCACCATCGACACCAGAGCGGCTGTTGTTCGCGGCCGCCCCACAGCCTGCCAACAATAATGTTAAACCACCGAGCAACAGTATTCTTGGTAGGCGCTTGCCTGGCATTAGGTTGGCTGCGCGTGCGAGAAGTTCGGAGAGGTGCTCGGAAACAGAGCCTTTTCGAAGCGCATCCATATCTGATTCTGAGATATTAGCCCGTTCTAATAAAAACGGCCGCTCATTAGCGGCTTCGTCATCTGTTACACCATAAAATGCGTCTGGCGTGAGTTCCATCACGCCTTCCCCAGCTCCTGAGCTTCCAACTGCTTGCCTCATTTGCCGTCTCCTCTCATTGCTTAATAAACTTATAACGCCAATGTATCATGTGCCTGTCAAATTTGCAATACATTTATGTCACACGTCGCGGTGGTATACTGGAAGCACAAGCACGAAGGGGGTACAGATGCAACAGATGTCGATGCGGGCGCTAGAGATCAAAGCGAACACCATACGGGAGAATATTATCAACATGCTGGTTGCGGCTGGCAGCGGCCATAGCGCCGGGCCACTTGGCATGGCCGACGTGTTTACGGCATTATATTTCAGCGTACTGAAGCACGACCCGAAGAATCCCGGCTGGCCTGAGCGCGATATCTTGGTGCTCAGTAATGGTCACATCGTGCCGGTGCTGTATGCCACGATGGCGGAAGCTGGATACTTTCCAAAGAAAGAATTGCTAACACTTCGCAAGTTCGGTTCACGGCTCCAGGGACATCCTGAACGCGAGCGCTTGCCCGGACTGGAAACGACAAGCGGCCCGCTGGGTTCGGGTCTTAGCCAGGCTTGCGGGATGGCGCTTGGCATGCGCATGGACAATGCGTCGCATCGATGGATATATGTTGCCATGGGCGATGGCGAACAGGATGAAGGAAACGTCTGGGAAGCGGCGATGCTAGCCGGTAAATACAAGCTATCTAATATTACCGCTATTACCGACCGTAACAACATCCAGATCGATGGCCCGACCGAAAGCGTCATGCCCCTCGAAGATTTAAAAGCTAAATGGGAAGCGTTCGGCTGGCACGTGCTAGAGATCGATGGCAATAATATAGAAGCGGTGATCGATGCCTGCAACATGGCGAAGGCGATCACCGAGAAGCCGGTCATGATTTTGGCGATGACGGTGCCTGGCAAGGGCGTGGAGTATATGGAATATGATTACCGCTGGCACGGTAACCCGCCAGGGACGCAAGACATTCCCGGTGACCCAGCAAAAGATGAACAGGCACAAATCGCGCTGCACGAGCTACGGACGCTTGGCGGCAGGATACGGAGCGAACATGAGTAAACCTTTCCTTGTACCAAACCTTTTGTCAAAGGATAACAAAGGCGAGCCGATCCGCGCGGGGTTCGGGCGCGGGCTTAAAAAAGCCGGCGAGTTGGATGAACGGGTGGTTGCTGCCTGTGCCGACTTGACTATGTCGACGAAGATGGACGCATTCGCCAAAGCATTTCCGAACCGGTATATCGAGATCGGCGTTGCCGAGCAAAACCTCGTGACCGTTGGTTCGGGCCTGGCGGCGATAGGCAAAATCCCGTTTGTATCAAGTTATGCGGCGTTTGAGCCTGGCAGGTGCTGGGAGCAGATCAGGACGACAATTTGCCTGAATAACCAGCCGGTCAAATTGATCGGTTCGCACGCGGGTGTCAGCGTCGGTCCGGATGGGGCGACCCACCAGATGCTGGAAGACCTTGCGCTTATGCGGGCGTTGCCGAACATGGTTGTCATTGCCCCATGCGACGGCGTGGAAGCCGAAAAGGCCGTGCTTGCCATGGCCAAAGACGGCCGGCCGAATTATATGCGCCTGGCACGCGAGGCAACGCCGTTCGTGACGACCCAGGATGCCCCGTTTGAGATCGGCAAAGCATATGTGCTGGCGGAAGGCGAAGACGTGACATTGATAGCAACCGGCACGATGACGTACCAGGCATTGGTGGCCGCGGCACTACTCTACAAAGCTGGCATTGACGCAGAAGTTGTTCATGTGCCGACTATCAAACCGCTCGACGCTGAAACTATCCTAACAAGTGTCCGGAAGACCAAATGCGCTGTGACCGCCGAAGAAGCGCAAATTAATGGCGGACTGGGCGGGGCAATTGCCGAACTGCTTGGCGAGAACTACCCCGTGCCATTGAAGCGCATCGGCATGCGCGACCGCTTCGGCGAGTCAGGCGAGCCGAACGAACTGCTCACGCATTTCGGCTTGGACGCGAAACATATCGAGGCTGCCGCGCAAGACGTTATGCGCCGGAAGACTGGCGCCAAGAAGTAAATCGCGAACAGGCTTGTATTGCTTTCTAGAAAGCTCATATAATCATAAGCAGGATAAGGAAAAAACATGCCATTGACGCTTATGCAAATTCGCCAAAACTGCGCCCGCGCCCGGGAGCGAATGACTCAGGCACGCGCTGAACACTGGGCATTCGGAGCATTCAACCTTGACGACGAGGCGACCTTAAAAGCAGTATCGCAAGCGGCCGCCGCCAAACACGCTCCGTTGCTCGTTGAAGTCAGCCAAGGTGAAGTCGACGATATAGGTTTGGACAACGTCCGCGACATGGTGGACAACTTCCGCCGCCAGTTTGGTGTTGAGATATATGTTAATTTAGATCACTCGCCGTCGATAGAAAATGCCAAGAAAGGCATCGAAGCCGGGTTCGAGTTCATTCATATTGATGTGTCACAGGCCAAGCACGACGCCAGCGACGAAGAGATTGTCGCCGCCACTAAAGAAGTCGTCGAATACGCCAAATTCACCGGCGCGATGGTCGAGAGCGAGCCGCATTACTTCGGCGGCGGTTCGAATCTTTTCAAACAAGCTTTCGATTATGACGAAGTCAAGAAAACGTTCAGCACGCCCGAGGGGGCGCGGGCCTTCGTCGATGCGACAGGTATTGATACGTTTGCCGCGGCAATTGGCAACTTGCACGGCAAATACCCGGTGCCCAAAGTGCTCGACTTGGAATTATTGCAACGTATACGCGATGCGGTTGGTTGCAACATCAGCTTGCACGGCGGCAGCGGGACGCCGGGACATTATTTTATAAAGGCTGTGCAGATCGGCGTGACAAAAGTGAACATCAACTCTGACATGCGCGTTGCCTACCGTGAGGCATTGGAAAAAGTCCTGCACGATAATCCTGACGAATATTCGGTGGCGAAGCTTGTCAGCAAAGCGGTCATTCCGGCAGTCCAAGCGGTCGTGGAAAGCAAAATAGATGACTTTAATTCAGCAGGCAAGGCACAATAGGGGGGGGCAATGGCACACGCGAGCAAACAAACGGATATCATGAGCATCGGCGATGTTGTAACTGATGATTTCATCAAGTTACTAGACGACCAGGCAATGACCTACACCGATGAACATGGCAAAAAGACCTTGGCGATGGAATTCGGCACGAAGTTGCCGTTTGACCACCGCGAGGTCGTACCTGGGGTTGGCAATGCGGGAAATGCCGCAGTGGCGTTTGCCCGGCTTGGGCTTAAGTCCAGTTTTGTCACTAACGTCGGAGGCGACAAGTATGGCCGTGAGATTATCCATTCACTTGAAGCCAACGACGTCGAAACCGATTTCGTACGCATCAACTCCAAGAAGATCAGCAACTACCATTTCGTGCTCTGGTACAAAGAAGAGCGCACCATTTTGATCAAGCACGAAGAATATGATTACCATTGGCCCCGCTTCCATGCAACCGATATTCCCCGTTGGGTATATTTCAGCTCGATCAGCCAGCATGCGATTCCCTACCACGATGAGGTGGCTGATTGGCTCGATGACAACCCTGATGTTAAATTAGCATTCCAACCGGGCACTTTCCAGATGCAGGCCGGCGCCGAACGCCTAAAGCGGATTTACCAGCGTACTGAAGTATTGATGTTGAACCGCGAGGAAGCGGTCACGGTCGGTGGGGGCAACCATGACGACGTCCACGATCTGATCGACCACCTGCATGCGCTCGGTGCCAAGATCGTCGTCGTGACGGACGGCCCGGCAGGGGCGTACGCTTCAGACGGCAAAAACCGGTTCAAGATGCCGATTTACCCTGACATCGCGCCGCCGTATGAACGAACGGGCGCCGGCGACGCATTTTCGTCGACGTTCGTGGCAGCACTGGCGAAAGGCAACACGATCGAAGGCGCGCTCCAATGGGCGCCAATCAATTCCATGAGTGTTGTCCAGAAAGTCGGCGGGCAGGCAGGACTGCTCACCGAGCACCAGCTTGACGAATACTTAAAGCGCGCTCCCGAGTGGTACCACGCAGTGCCATTCTAGCGGTTAATTGCAGTCAGCCGGCAATGATGGGTTAATGCTGCAGCCTTTGTAAAGCTGTGGGTTGCGAACCATCAACTGCAAGCCGCTGCCAAAGCCCATGAGCAATATGGTCGCCAGTGCCAACGAGACTAACAATCGCTGGTGGCTAGCTAGTAACTTTGACCAATAAAATGCTGACAAGCCGACGAGCGGCAGGAGGCTGGGGATAATATACCGCCCGTTCAGCGCCAGCCCGAATACCTTATGTTCCTGGTAGCTTTGAAAGTTGATGAACAGGTGCACGCCTATGAACCCCAGGCAAACACATACAACAAATAAGCGATATATATGACGCTTGTCCTGCGCGCCGCGGCCCCTCCAATCGTAGAATATGCCATAGCCGACTCCGGCAATGAATATGGACGACAATAGCCGTGACATCCAGATAGTTGGCTGTACCTGGTGCAGCCAGAATTGTGTCTGGATGTCCAGTACGTTCTGCAGGCTTTCAAACAGCCAACGTACCGAGAAAACAGGCAAATATGTTGGCGACACAGGTAGCGCCGGGGGAAATGTTTGCGCCCTGATGTTTGCCCAGAAAACTTTGCATGCGGCTACGCCGTCAACTTGTTCGCAAGTCGGTGTAACGGCGTGGTACAGCAATACGTTGCCCCCAACGCGTTCCAAGAACAGTCCTGAGAATACAAGAAGCACGCAACACGCGGCAATAAATTGCCAGCGCATGGGCCATAATCCACGAGTTATTGCGCTCCGCCGCTTGAGGGCGAGGATAATTGCGAGCAATATAAATACACATCCGAGCGGCAAAAAGGTACGCTTGACCAAGCCGCCAGCCAACGAAAGCGCAAATAGCCACACAAGATCTGTTGCTGTTGGCTTTTGCCAAAGACGAATCAGCAACCATATCCCGAGCAGCATGCCCAGCCAAACAAACACATCGTTGTTGATCGCAGAGCTCATCATGAGCACCATCGGCACATTCGCCAGGACCAGCAAGCTGAACGTGATAACCCCCGCCGAAATCCCGAGTCGTTTCAGGATGCGCGCGAGAAGCAGGAAACTGCCAAGGCCGGCAACCACTGAAAACAGGCGGATCACTATATATTTGCCGCCCGCGGCCAGGGGCAATAGGCGATACACCAAGCTCATCGTGTAGTGGTAGATATAGTCAACTTCCCGTGTCTTGTCACCAAGATTGTAGGTCGGCGTTTGGTGGTGCAGGAACGGGCTTAGCGAGTGATTGGCGTAGTATTCAATGAAGAGCTTGTGGGTTGTTTCGTCCGGTGGGATGCCGATATGCGTGATACACGCTAACGTAACTGCCTCGATAGTGAATAGTGCCAGGACAAGCAATCTCGCCTGGCGCGACCCGGTGAACCTGTGCACTGCATCCAGAATCATGCCGGCCTGTGCGCCAGTCGTGGCAAGTGTCCGGCCGCGCGGCTGGAATTGAAACATATATTCCAGTATACACACCAAGCGCTGTCCAAGCCGAAGGCGCTTGTGGTAAGATTTGAGTAACCATGACGAGGGTTTTGTCAGAATTGCTAGGCGCTAGCGAGCCAATGTTCCATCACGACCTTTCACGCCTTGAGTCCGTGAGTGGTCATACAAGTGCGGATATTCGCTTGTCCACCGAGGTGGAGCGCGCGACCCGCCTGAAATTGCATGAGCTTGGGCTTGACGCCCGCGACACAACCGGCTCAGAACTGTACCGGGCACTCCAAGAGCGTGCCAAGCATGATGACGCTTTGCTTGAACGCGCACTGCGCAAGAAGTACGGCGAGACCACGCAAATCCACGCAAGTATTAGCAGGGCCTTGCAAGAGCTGCCCGTGCCCAGGAGTTGCTTTGCGCTGAAACCGGCAGTCGCCAAGCGCCTCCTCAAAAAAATGCCGCCGAAACAAGCGATGCGGGCGCTGGGTTACCGGTCGTTCGACTCGATGGTGCGGCGTGAGCAACTGATTGCTATATTTGCCGCGGCGTGGCTCGTGGAATCGGCTACCTGGCGAAAAGGCATCGTCGATAGTTACAAGAAGTTGCAATCCGGCGATTTCGAAATCCGCACTCTTGCCGTGCTTGGTCCTGATTCGCCACGTTGGCGCAGGCTGGCAGGCGCCGTTGTCACCCAGAGAAAGCATACCGTCATAGGCCTGAAAGAACTTGGCGCTGTCGTCGTTTTGCCGTTCCCCGAGCAGTCGCCGCCTGCTATGACCATGGCAACGTTGTTGATGGCGCTGCACGAGATGAACGACGTCCGGGCAGCGAGCACGTTTCTCAAGCTCTGCCAGGTCCGCCCGGACTTCGGCTCGGCCGTACAGGAAGCTGTTGTTGGCGAGCCGACGCTTGGCACGCACTTGCTGGGCGGGCCGGTCCCGTGGCATATTATCCAACGCTACTATGCCCGGTTCAGTGAACGGTTCCGCGAAGATTTGTTCGAGCCGCATATCCAGCGAGATGACATGAGCTGGCATTCCATCGAGCGGGCACTAAGTTTCTTGGAGCCGAGTTTGGCCTTCTGGCATCACACCGGTACCCTTGGAATCCTAGATAACCACAAACCTGTTTCGATGAATGTTGTCGACGTCGCTCTGGGGATTTGCAACAACTTGCCGTATGAGCAACGCATCGTTCACTACTTCCAGCACAGTTTGTGGAGCGAGCTGGTGATGCGGTACTTGAAGCACGAAAACGTCGAGCAGGCGGTCGTGGACAACCTGGAGTCCCGGCTTGTCGAAGAAGCATAAGTATATTACAGTTAGATAGACATGCCTGAAGACCTCGAAGACCTAAAAGCGCTCCGGTATTCCATCTGCGTTTCAGGCGCGGCGGCCGGCGAAACCATCGAAGAATCGCACGACAAAGCCCAAGCGCTTGGCGCCGCGATTGCCGAAGCGGGACATATCATTACGACCGGCGCGACGGTCGGTTTGCCGTATTATGCGGCGCTCGGGGCAAAGCTCAAGGGTGGCGTGAGCATCGGCTTTTCGCCGGCCAGCAGCCTGCGCGGCCATATCCGCAAATACCGTTTGCCGCACGACGTGTTCGATTTTATCAACTTCACGGGGCTGAGTTACGTCGGGCGCGACTTGTACCTAGTGCAATCAAGCGATGCGGTGATAACTGTCGGCGGGCGTTTTGGCAGCTTGCACGAATTCACCAGCGCGCTCGAAGCGCACAAGCCGTGCGGTGTTTTGCTTGGGAGTGGTGGTACGGCGGACATAATCCCTGAACTCATGAAAACGCTTGATCCGCCTGATGGCGACCTTGTCATTTATGACACCGACCCGAAGAAATTGGTACACAAAATTATCAAGGTCCTCGACGAGCGTTATGACGATATCCGCGAGGAGCTCAAGCATGACGAGCACTGGTACCTTCGCCGCAACCCGATGCAAAGCCCGCCACCACGTGCCGGCTAGACCTGTTACAATTTATATGTGAACAAACTTGTCCTGAAAAGTGATTTTGGGCCGCAAGGCGACCAGCCCGAGGCAATTGCCAAGTTGGTTGCCGGCCTTGAAAAGGGCGCCAAAGAGCAGGTATTGCTCGGGGTGACCGGCTCGGGCAAGACATTTACCATGGCGAATGTCATCCAGAACGTCCAGAAGCCGACATTGATATTGAGCCACAACAAGACTCTAGCAGCGCAGCTATATGGTGAATTCAAGCACTTCTTCCCGGACAATGCCGTGCACTACTTTGTCAGCTATTTTGACTACTATCAGCCGGAAGCGTACATTCCGCGCTCGGACACGTATATCGAGAAAGATTCCCAGATCAACGAAGAAATTGACCGCCTGCGCCACGCCGCGACCGACTCGCTGCTGACCCGGCGTGATGTCATCATCGTTGCCAGCGTGAGCTGTATCTACGGCATCGGCACGCCATCAGATTACAACGAATTGTCAATTGATATCGTTGCCGGCGAGCGCCGGGTGCGTGATAAGTTGCTCAGGCAGCTGACCGACATCCAGTACCAGCGAAACGATATTGATTTCCACCGCGGTACGTTCCGTGTCCACGGCGACGTGGTCGACATTTATCCTGCCGGCGAAGAAGTAGCGTATCGTGCCGAATTCTTCGGCGAAGAGGTCGAACGGATCACCAAGATCGACCCGCTGACCGGAGAAATCCTCGGCAAGCCAGGAAGCATCAAGATCTTCCCGAGCTCGCACTACGTGACGCCGCAGGACAAGCTGAAATTAGCGCTCGGGAAGATCGAAGACGAGCTGTCTAAACGCACTGAACTATTCAAATCAGAAGGCAAACTGCTCGAAGCCCAGCGTATCCAGCAGCGGACGCGGTTCGACCTGGAAATGCTGCGCGAAACAGGATTCGTAAAAGGCATCGAGAACTACTCGCGCTACTTGACTGACCGCGAGCCGGGCGAACAGCCCGCGACACTGCTCGACTATTTCCCCGACGACTTCATCATGTTCATCGACGAATCCCACATCACCATCCCGCAGGTACTCGGCATGTACAACGGCGACCGCGCGCGCAAAGAAGTGCTTGTTGAGCATGGCTTTCGC